>NZ_DJTP01000049.1:0-56310 GCF_002440405.1 Empedobacter sp. UBA6305
CTACATTTCAAATTAATCAAATTAATCAAAATAATAATACAATAATATTAAATAAAAACTCTACTTTTAAGTGTTCTTAACAAGGGGAAGATTACAAAATTAAATTAAGAATTTGAATCAAAGTTTTGATACATTAGATTCTTCGTTGGTATTGTATGCAATAATGCAATACTTATCTTTAGTTTTCAATATTGTAAAATATTATTTATTAACTCTTTCTTTTTCTTCTTCATTTCCAAATTCTTTTTTCATTATATTGATGTTTTTATTACCAAATTTATATGTTAACGAAAGTCTAAATAATCTACGATCATAATAGTTATCATAATCAATTTTAATATTATTGGTATAACTTGTATAGATAGGTTTATTTGTTTTTAAAATATCAATCATATTGAGACTTATTTGGAGCTTTTTGTCCAATGTTAAATACTTTATTGATGCAGATAATTGGCTGTAAGCATTATTTTTATCTAGATCGGAGACTCCTTTGAAGTTATACCAATAAGAGATATTAAATAATAATGTTTTATTTTTATTCAAGACAAAATCATTGTTTATAGAAAAATAAGTATTAGATCCTTTTAGGTTTTGATTGGTAATATAAATTAAAGATTTAGACCAGCTATAGTTCCAATCTAATGAAAATGTAGTAGATAACCATTTTAGTTTTTTTAAAGTATAAGATTCAGAAAATCCAATGATATTGGTATTAAAATAGTTTTTAGAAGTTGTTTGTTGATTTTTAGTAGTTTCATCCAAAATTGTTATTTGTTCAAAACCATTTTTAGTATGAGAAAAATATACTGAATTTGACCAATTGTCATTGTGAATGTAATTAAATTCTACATTGTCAGTAAATGAGGGTTGTAAAAAAGGATTTCCTTCTACATAAGAGTAAGGATTACTATACCATCTAAAAGGGTTAAGTTTATCATAAGAGGGTCTATTTATCCTTTTGTTATAATTAATAGATAACGAATTTTTTTCATTAGGAGTATAAGAGATATAAAAAGTAGGAAAAAGCTTAGTATAATCATTTCTGTTTTTTTGCTCTTGTGTTTTAGAATAGCCTTGTGTTTGTGTATTTTCTAATCTAAAGCCTAATTGAGATTCCCATTTATTTGATAATTTTTTATTTCCTGAAATATAAAAAGATTGTGTATTTTCCTTATATTCAAAAACATTACTTTGTGAATAATCAAAAATTGGAGATCCTGTTGTGGTATCAAAATAATTCGCATCACTATTAGTTTTTGTAAAAGAAACTTTTGCTCCATAAGTCAAAATAATCCATTTTAATGGATGCTCAAAGTCTATTTTTGTTGAATAATTTTCAATATTCTGTAAACTAATATTGTTTGCAGAGGATAGATCTATCGTATTAAAATTTCTATTTTCAGTATTTTTATAATTAAAATAATCAAAATTTACAATCATTTTTTTTCCAATGGTATCCATTTCAATAATAGAATTAAGATTTATGGAATGGTTATTATTTTTTTTTTGAGTATACGAAAGGGTTTTCAAATATGAATTAACACTCGAATTATCGGGATTATAAATAGTAGTCAATATATTTTCTTGAACACTAGGTTTATTTAAGTTTCCAAGATATTGAATACCTACACTCCAATTATCATTCATTTTATAATCAAATCCTAATCTTGTATTTAGAGATTTTTGATAGTCTCTTCTTGTACTTCCTTCATTCCAAAGACCATCAGAGTAATAGGTTTTAGTGTTTTCTATAGGTGCATTGGATCCATTTATATAATTTATATCACTATACAATGAAAGTTTATTTTTTTGATACTCAAAGCTTCCCCCAAAAGCTCCCTTTGGATAAGTGCTTTGAGTATATGAGCTTCTCAATGAAGAATTCCATTGGTTGATTCTAGTTTTTTTTAGTTTTATATTTACAATTCCACTATTACCCTCTGCATCATATTTTGCAGGCGGTGTGGTAATGACTTCAATACTTTTTATATTGTCTGAAGGAATACTCTTTAATAAATTAATCAAATCATCTCCTGATACTTGAATTAACTTGTCATCAACCATTACAGACATTCCACTTTTTCCAATCATAGAAATTTGATCATTTTTCACATTTATTCGTGGAGTCATTTTAAGTGCATCCAAAGCATCCCCTCCAATTGTAGAGATTGAATTTTCTACATTATATATAGTTCTATCTATTTTTCGTTCAATTAACTTTTTTTTACCACTTATTACTATTTCTTTTAAATTTTCAGTTTTTAAGGTATCAGATACTTTATTAAGAATAATTGTACTATCATTCTGAGAAAAAACTGTACTTGAATTTAAAAGTATAATAATAAAAAAAATCGATTTTCTTTTAAATAAAATCATATTATAAATTAGTTAAATTAAATCTATATAATATAACTTATATTAAAAAGGATATTTTTAAAAAAAGTTTTTTTTAGAAGAATTCTAAATACTTAAGTTGTTTAAACTTTAATTTTTCTGATTGTAAGTTTTCAAAACAAATGAGACATATCAGTTAAAAAATTAAGAGAGTGTTTGTTTTATAAATTTATAATTTTTTGTTTAAAATACAATTGTCTTCTTTTTGCAATTGTTTGTTGTTTTATAATAGCTCTTTACTCCAAAATTTTATCACCTCTTCCAAAATATACATCAGCAGGTATCAAATTATCTAAAGCCTCGTGATATCTATGATTATTATAATTTTCGACAAAATTTTCGAGGGCAAAAATTAGTTCTTCAGGATGATAATGATCCAGTTTTACCACATTTTTCATTGTTCTGTGATAACGTTCAATTTTTCCTTGCGTTTGAGGATGTAGCGTTTTTCCTTGAACATGTTTCATTTTTTGAGTATTTTTCAAATAATCTTTTAATTCATTCGAAACATAACAAGGTCCATTGTCTGACAATAATTTTGGTTTCTGTTTGGTTTTAATTTGAGCCTTTTCAATTGCCTTTTTCACGGTTCTTTTTACATCTTCAGTCTTCACCGAGCTGCACAACTCCCAATGAATAATATATCGGCTGTAATCGTCCAAAACAGTACTCAAATAATACCATCCCCAACCAATAATCTTGAAATATGTAAAATCTGTTTGCTTTAATATCCGATAAACGATCGATTCTGAAATAAAAACACCTAATTCGTCCATCATTTTAAAGGCTAATTCTACAATCAAATCTTTCTGAGATTCGGGAATACTGTTCCATTTTCTATGAATAGATGGACGTTTTGATTCTAAGCCTTCAAATCCATTTTCAAGATAATTAGAATACCATTTATAAAATGTACTTCTGGAAATACCAAACTCGTCCAAAGTCCGTTTAACAGCGATTTCTGAACGTATGACAACTTCAATAATCTCGTATTTTTCACTTGCTGATAATCGCATATATTTCTTGAATTTATTGATCAATCTAACGAGTCCAAGGTTTTTTTTACGCTATCATAGCGAACAACTAAATAGGCTAAAATATCCTTTAAACGCATATTTTCTTTACGTAAATCAGAAACATCATCGCTCGTTGCTTCACGTGTTATATCGCCTGAAAGTCGCTTTTTACCAGCTTCCAAAAACTCTTTATTCCATTTATAAAATTGAGATTGTGAAATCGAATATTTTCGACATAGTTCAGCAACAGAAGTCTCTGCTCGTAAAGCTTCCATTACGATTAATATCTTTTGTTCAGCTGAAAAGATTCTTCGTGTATTATTACGGATATCTTTTACAAAATTTTCTGGGGTTTTCTTTTTAGAATTTACCATAATTAAAGTTAATGTTTTAATGAAAACACTAACTTAATTTTTAGGTCTTAACTATCCACTTTTTGCTGAAGATTTACAATTTGAAAAAACTTTTATTAACCGTTATTTTTTGTTCAGGATTTACGTTTGGACAAAATATTTTATCTTTTAGTAATGATCAATATAGCGGGATTAACGGTAGTGTTTTTTCTCCGACAACTTCATATTTTAACCCGAATAAATGGGATATTAATATTATTTCTGAGGATATTTTATTCAGAAATGATTACGCTTACGTATCCGATCAAAACGTATTAGGTTTAATAAAAGGTGAAACAAAATCAGCAAATATAAAAGCTGGAATAAGAGGAGAAACGCATTCTAATATTTTAGATTTCGCAACTAGAAATACGATTTCTTATCATTTGGAAAATGATTTTCTGGGACCTTCCGTTTCTTTTAAAAAGAAAATTAATAATCAAACTTATCGTCTTGGAATTTTCACCCGACTTCGTACACAAGGTTCTATTAAAGATTTAGATAATTATTTTCGTTTTAGTAATCAGAATGAAATAGAACCAAAAAATTATGAGTTTGAACCTACAAAGACAAATGCAATGAATTGGGCTGAATTAGGCTTAAATGTTGCGACAAATTTGTATACAACTAATACTTCTGAAGTTATTATTGGGGCAAATATTAAATATCTTTTGGGTTTAGATGGTGCTTATATCAAAAGTAGAAACGCGATAAAATTAGAAGCAGAACCAAATTTATCAGGCACATTTGATCATTAGAAGCTAGATATTTATGCGTCAAATTATGATATAAAAGCAGGATATTCTACCAATTATGATTTTGATCGAGATAAATATGTTTTACGAAATAGAGGAAATGGAGTTGGAATAGATTTAGGAATTTCTTTTGTGAACAGAAGAGCGAATGATGAATTATATGATTTCAAATTTTCGGCAAATTTATTAGATGTTGGATTAGTGAAATTCAGAGGCGATAACCATCATTTCTACAATCCTTCACAAAGAATTCAACTTCGTAATAATCCAAATTTAGATGGAGTTGAATTTGAAAGTGTTGATCAATATTTAGGACTTTTGAGCAAAGAAGTTTATGGAGATGAGACAAAATCTAAAACGGGAAATAATTTTTCAATCGGTTTACCAACCAGTTTACATCTTAATCTAAGTAAAAAAATTATCGAAAATCATTACTTAAATTTCAATTGGATGCAACGAATTCCAGTTTTTGAAAATAGTTTGAAACGTATCAATGTGCTACAAACGTCTTATACTATCCAAAAAGATGGATTTGGAATTGGACCTTCCCTTTCTATCTATGATTATGAAAATGTAACGTTTGGTGGTTATGTAAGAATTGGCCCTCTGATTTTGGGCAGTGATAATGCAATTCCAATCGTTTTCAAACAGAAAAAATTAACTTCTGCGAACTTTTATTTTGGATTAAAATTTTATCCTTTTTGGGACAATGAAGCCAAAAGACGAAGTAGAGAACCTTGTGAATGTGAATAAAAAAAACCTTTTACGCAAAACGTAAAAGATTTAAAAAATATTTCTATTTATTTTGTTAAAATTAGTCAATAGCTTTGACAACCGCTTTTTCGGCTTCTTTTCTTGTCCCGTCGAAACCATCAACACCAGAAACAGTTGTGTATTTCAAGACAAATTTTTTCCCAGGATTCATTCTATTGTAAACAGACTGACACATTAACGTTGCTTCATGGAAACCACATAAAATCAATTTCAATTTTCCTGGATAAGTATTTACGTCTCCAATCGCGTAAATTCCTTCGATATTTGTTTGATAATCTAACGCATTATTTACCTTGATTGCATTTTTCTCAATCTCCAATCCCCAATTTGCAATAGGACCTAGTTTTGGAGAAAGACCAAACAATGGAATAAAATAATCTGTTTCAAGTTCAAAAGTTTCACCTTCTTTTTCAATTACCAAACTTTCCACTTTTCCTTCACCTTTGATTCCAGTAATTTCAGCTGGAGTAACCAAATTAATTTTTCCAGCTTTTTTCAATTCAATTACTTTATCAACAGAATCTAACGCTCCACGGAACTCATTTCTTCTGTGTACCAACGTAACTTCCGCAGCCACATCAGCCAAGAAAATCGACCAATCCAAAGCAGAATCTCCACCACCAGCAATTACGATTTTTTTATCACGGAACAGTTCAGGATTTTTTACAAAATACTCCACTCCGTTTTCTTCATACGCTTCGATGTTTTCGATAATTGGCTTACGAGGCTCAAAAGATCCAAGACCACCTGCAATCGCAACCGCTTTTCCTTGCACTTGCGTTCCTTTATTTGTTGTTACAATAAAAGTTCCGTCTTCTTGCTTATCGATTGTTGCAGCTTGTTCGTTCAATGTAAAACCTGGCTCAAATTGTTTGATTTGCTCCATTAAGTTATCAATCAATTCACCTGCACCAACAGAAGGATAACCAGGAATATCAAAAATTGGTTTTTTTGGATACAATTCTGTCAATTGCCCTCCTGGTTGAGGAAGTGCATCAATAATATGACATCTCATTTTTAATAAACCAGCTTCGAAAACGGCAAAAAGACCAGTTGGTCCAGCTCCGATTATAACTATATCTGTTTGAATCATTTTTTTGAATTTTATTTAGAACGTTACTAAATTGAATGCAAATTTAATGAATTTGAAAGGATTAATCGATGATTATCATCAGAAGTCTAATAATATTTATTGATAATAAAAAAGACAAATTCAATAATGAATTTGTCTTTTGAATTTGTAGCGAAGAGCAGAATCGAACTGCCGACCTCAGGGTTATGAATCCTGCGCTCTAACCATCTGAGCTACCTCGCCTTGTTTTTAGTGGTGCAAATATAAGAGGTTATTTTCGATTAAAACAAATCTTTTTTGAAATATTTTCAATAAAAAGTCGCTTAAATAGGCTAATCAATTGAAATTCATTAAAATTAAAATCACATTTTTTTGAAGAAAATATCATCTACAAAAAAATCCTCAAGCAAAACTTGAGGATTTTGATATTTTATCTGCTTTTCTACTTATGCTAAAGCATTTTTGATACGTGTCATTGCTTCTTTCAACTCCTCTACAGACGCCGCATACGAGATACGAATACAATTTTTAGATCCGAAAGCCGAACCAGAAACAACCGCAACTTGAGCATGTTCTAATAAATATAAAGCCAAATCATCTGCATTGTTAATTGTAACACCATTGTACGTATTTCCGAAAGTTGCCGTAACGTCTGGGAATAAATAGAAAGCTCCTTTTGGTTCGTTAACTTTGAATGTTGGAATTTCTCTCGCCCAACCTAACATCAATTCACGACGTTCTGCAAACGCATCAACCATGTATTGAACTGAGCTTGGATCTGCTTCTAAAGCCGTAATTGCCGCTCGTTGAGCGATAGACGTTGCTCCCGAAGTCACTTGTCCTTGTAACGTTTCGCATGCTTTTGCTAACCAAGCTGGCGCTCCAATGAAACCAATTCTCCAACCTGTCATTGCGAAAGCTTTTGCTAAACCATTTACAGTTACTGTTTGATTATAAACTTCTGGGAAAGATGCAATCGAAACATTTTTTTCTCCGTAAACAATGTGCTCATAAATTTCGTCCGAAATAATAATCACATCTGGATATTTTGCTAAAACCTCAGCCAAACCTTTCAATTCTTCTCTTGTGTAAACTGATCCTGACGGATTACAAGGAGATGAATAAATAATAGCACGAGTTTTATCTGTAATTGCAGCTTCTAACTGTGCTGGTGTAATTTTGAAATCAGCTTCTAAAGTTCCTTCCACAAAAACTGGCGTTCCTCCTGATAATTCTACGATATCTGAATAAGAAACCCAATAAGGTGTTGGAATAATTACTTCAGTTCCTTCGTCTACAATTGCTTGTAAAACATTATAAATAGATTGTTTTGCTCCAGTAGAAACAACAACTTGATTTGCTGTATATTCAATATTGTTATCACGTTTAAACTTCTTACAAATTGTTTCCTTCAAATCTGCATACCCTGCAATTGGAGGATATCCTGAATAATTTTCGTCGATAGCTTTTTTAGCTGCCTCCTTGATAAAATCTGGTGTATTGAAATCTGGTTCTCCAATACTTAAACTAATCACATCGATTCCTTGTGATTTTAATTCTCTTGCTTTCGCAGACATTGCAATAGTTGCAGATGGTTTCAAATTCTGTAAACGCTTTGAAAGTTGCATAATATTTGTGTGTTATTTGTAATGTAACAATTTATTATTGCGAAGATACTTTTTTCTCCGTAGAATTTTGTTACTTTTAATCATTAAAAATCTAAGAATAAAATAAAAAATTATGGCTGAAATTACATTCAAAGGAAATCCTATTCATACAGGCGGAGATTTACCTATAATTGGTGAAAAAGCGCCGATTTTTGCTTTAACAGCAGGAGATTTAAGCGACAAAACATTGGCTGATTATGCTGGAAAAAATGTTGTTTTAAATATTTTTCCAAGTGTTGACACTGGTGTTTGTGCGCAATCTGTACGAACTTTTAACAAAGAAGTTTCTTCTGCTGCAAATACAGTTGTGTTATGTATTTCGAAAGATTTACCTTTCGCTTTATCTCGTTTTTGTGCTGCCGAAGGTTTGGATAATGTAGTCACTTTATCTGATTTCAAAAATGAAGAATTCGCAAATGCTTATGGTGTTAAAATGGTTGATGGACCATTAAATGGATTATTATCTCGCGCAGTTGTAGTAATTAATCCAAATGGAGAAGTTGCTTATGCAGAACAAGTTCCTGAAATTGGACAAGAACCAGATTACACACATGCTTTAGCTGCAATTAAGTAATCAAAATAAAAAAAAGCGTTACCCGAAAAGTAACGCTTTTTGTTTTGACTATTTTGTGTAAGATAAACTACTTCGCAAACTGAGCAGCTAATTTTTCTGCTTTTTTAGATTCTGAATAATCATAGAATCCTTCTCCAGATTTTACTCCTTTTTTACCAGCAGTTACCATGTTAACTAACAATGGACAAGGTGCATATTTAGGATTTTTGAAACCATCGTACAACACTTCTAAGATTGATAAACAAACGTCTAAACCGATAAAATCTGCTAATTGTAATGGTCCCATTGGATGAGCCATACCTAATTTCATTACTTCGTCAATTTCTTTCACGCCCGCAACTCCTTCATATAAAGAATAAATTGCTTCGTTAATCATTGGCATTAAAATACGATTGGCGATAAAACCTGGATAATCATTCACTTCAACTGGAACTTTTCCTAATTTTTCTGACATTTCCATAATCGCTTTCGTTACTTCGTCTGTTGTATCGTAACCACGAATAATTTCAACCAATTTCATCATCGGAACTGGATTCATGAAATGCATTCCAATCACTTGTTTTGGACGACTTGTAACAGACGCAATTTTTGTAATCGAAATAGAAGAAGTATTAGACGCTAAAATTGCATTTGCTGGCGCAGCTTCATCAATTTGTTTGAAGATTTTCAATTTCAAATCTAAATTTTCTGTTGCAGCTTCTACAACTAAATCCGCATTTTTTACCGCTTCCGCAGTATCTGTAAATGTTGTAATATTATTTAAAGTTGCTGTTTTGTCAGCTTCCGTAATTTTTTCTTTGGCGATCATACGCTCCAAATTTCCAGCGATTGTTTTCAATCCACGCTCCAAACTATCTTGAGAAACGTCAACCAAATTCACTGCAAATCCTGATTGTGCGAAAACGTGAGCAATTCCATTCCCCATCGTTCCAGCTCCAATAACTGTAATGTTTTTCATCTTTTTGTATGTTTGTTTTTATTATTTATTTTTTTTCGAGATTCGAAGTTCGAAATGAGTTTTGCGAAATTTGATTTTTCAGAATGAGAAGCTGAAATGAATTCAGCTTGACAAATTTTCGTCATTCTGAACTTGTTTCAAAATCACATCATATTCATGCGTTTAGCGAAATTCGAACTTCTAAAATCTAACATCGATTTATTCTTTCTCGATTGTTTGATTTTTGATGACTTGCTGTTCTTTTTCAAAATAAGCAATAATCTCCAATGCAACTTTCAATGCATTTCGTCCATCTTGTAACGAAACTTTAATTGGTGAATTATTCACAATAGAATCTGCAAAGCTTTCTAATTCATCCAAAATTGCATTATTTGGTAAAATTTCTGGATGTTCAAAACAAATTTCTCTACGATCTCCTTTATCGTTTTCCAAAATCATCGCAAATTCACTTGGATTTTCTGGCGCTTTGTGCATTTTAATAATTTCAGTCTTTTTCGTCAAGAAATCAATTGAAATATACGCATTTCGTTGAAAAACACGCATTTTTCGCATATTTTTCATTGACATTCTACTTGTCGAAACATTCACCACACAACCATTTTCAAACTCAATTCGAGCATTTGCAATATCAGGTGTATCACTAATTACCGAAACTCCAGACGAATGAATTGATTTAATTTCTGATTTTACAATCGATAAAATCACATCTAAATCATGAATCATCAAATCTAAAACTACAGGAACATCTGTACCGCGCGGATTAAATTCTGCCAAACGATGCGTTTCAATAAACAATGGTTCTTCGATAAAAGGTGCAGCCGCTGTAAATGCAGGATTAAAACGCTCTACGTGTCCAACTTGCGCTTTCAAACCTTTTTCATTTGTCAATTTCAACAAATGATCTGCCTCTTCTAAGGTATGCGTAACTGGTTTTTCGATGAAAAAATGTTTATTTTTTTCGATCACTTTCAATGCCACTTCATAATGTGATAACGTTGGTGTCACAATATCGACAACATCAACAGCATCAATTAATTCGTCCATCGAACTAAAATATTTATACCCAAATTCAGCTTCAACTTTTTTTCCATTTTCTTCAAAAGAATCAAAGAAGCCAATTAATTCGTATCTTTCCGATTGATTTAATAACTTTAAATGGATTTTTCCAAGGTGCCCAGCACCGATCACTCCTACTTTTAACATTTGGTAGATTTTGCCGTTAAAATTAATGAGAATAAGTTGTATTTAATGCATTTTTGTAAAAATTTTGGAATATGTCTGTAGACGATTTTAAACACAGAGGACGACGCAAAATGTTGGTTGATTTGTTGCGCTCGAAAGGAATTGAAGATGAAAACGTATTGGAAGCTATTAATTTAGTGCCACGACATTTATTTTTAGACAGCGCATTTACGGAATTCGCATATCGCGACGAAGCTTTTCCGATTGCTGCTGGACAAACGATTTCGCATCCGTTTACAGTTGCTTTTCAGACACAATTATTAGACATTCAGCCTAATGAAAAAGTCTTAGAAATCGGAACTGGTTCTGGTTATCAAACTGCTGTTTTGGTTGCTTTGGGTGTTGAAGTTTTTACGATTGAAAGACAAAAAGATTTGTTTGATTTCTCGAAAATCATGTTGAAAAAAATCAATTTCGAGCCACGTTATCAAACGTATGGAGATGGTTACAAAGGTTTACCTTCTTTTGCTCCTTTTGATAAAATTATTGTAACGGCTGGTGCGCCAGAAATTCCAGAAGAATTAAAAAAACAATTGAATATTGGAGGAATAATGGTGATTCCAGTTGGTGAACAATCGCAACGAATGATTGTCATTATGAGATTATCAGAAGATCAATTTGAACATTACGAATTTGGTGATTTCAAATTTGTGCCAATGTTAGAAAGTCGAGATAAATAGAATAAAAAACTCCAACTAAAGTTTAGTTGGAGTTTTTTATTTTATTTATTAATCATCAATTTTCTTAAAATTCCCGTTTTTATCAAATTTTAATTCAAGTCCATTGTTCAATTTCACTTCAATTTCTTTTCGATCTCTTTCTATTTTTGTTATTGTAGTATTCGGAAAACTTCTTTTCACATAATTCGAAATTTTAGCTGGAATAAATCCTGTTGGAATAGCATTTCGTTTTCCATCGACTTCTTTCCAAGCTCCGTCTCCATCAAATTCTACTTTTGTTCCATTTGCCAAATACACTTTATATTCTTTCGAAAAATAATCGTCGTCCAACATCACAGAACCAACATGTTTTGCACCAAAATATTTGTTGATAAATTGCTGTCCCATTTTTGGAACTTGGTTATATTTTATCGCTTTATCTTGAGCAAAAGAAATCAACGTTGCACTTAACATGATAACACTTAAAAACTTTTTCATTTTGTTTGATTTTATAATTATTAAGACAAAGTTGCAAAGTGAATTAAGAAAGATTTGGGAATAATTTATTTTTTCAGAATAAATTGATGAAAAGGAAACTCATAATTGTAATGTAACGTCAAATTTTGTTGATTTTTGATAATCGTGTCCACAATCGAAAGCCCTAATCCATTATTTCCATCACTTGTCCCTTGTTTATAAAAACGACTAAAAATAAGATTAGAATCCAATGTTGCATTTTTCCCTGTATTCGAAATTATAAATTGATTTGAATCACTTTCTATCTTAATAATTTTCTCATCATTATTATGTTTGATCGCATTTCGAATCAAATTTGAAATTAAAATTCGCGCTAAATCGATATTAAAATCAAGAATAAAATCTGCCTTAAAATTTGTTTCTAATTTAAATTCTTCTGCTTCTAAAATTTCTTCATAATCTTCGATCAAATCTTTTGTCAAAGCTGTAAAATTAACTTCAACATTATTTTTGTATTGATTATTCTCGATTCGAGATAACATTAACAACGATTTATTAAGATTCACCATTCGCCAAAGTGTTTGCTTGGTTTCTACTAAACTCATCACTTCTTTTTCTTTTAAATCTGAATTTTCTATTAGCAAATCAAGTTTGTTTAGCGCAATTGTCAAAGGTGTTTGCAATTCGTGGGAAGCATTTTCGATGAACAATTTTTGTGAATTAAAAACCTCATCATTTCGATTAATCATTCGCTCAATTTCTTTTTGCAAATAAGAAAATTCTTTCACATTCGTTTCGACAAGTTTTGGTTTTTCGTTATTTCCCACTTCATATTTTCTTAATTGAGAAATAATTTGCCCAAAAGGTTTGAAGGCTTTTTTCAATCCAAAATGATTAATCAATAAAATACT
Organism: Empedobacter sp. UBA6305; assembly: GCF_002440405.1. Classification (NCBI taxonomy): domain Bacteria; kingdom Pseudomonadati; phylum Bacteroidota; class Flavobacteriia; order Flavobacteriales; family Weeksellaceae; genus Empedobacter; species Empedobacter sp. UBA6305. Next base: position 12,892 of record NZ_DJTP01000049.1, read on the forward strand.
AATCAAAATAAAAACATACAACGCAATCAAAGAAATCGATAAATCATAAATCAATTCATCTTCTTCGACTGTTGAGGTTCTAATTTCTAATGAATACGGATGATTTTCTTTGTCATAAAAACCAGTTCTCAATATACGATAAGGCTCCATATCATCATCGTATCCCATGTAAACCAACTCATTCGAAAAGTGATTTCTTTCATCATATTTACTTGGATCAACTTTGGAAATTTTGAATTGACTTAATCCAAATTCGGTTGTATTTAATAAATTCGGATCGCGATAAGCTTCTCGAATAATTTCAATTTTTTGATTCTTTAATCCGTCATCTACATTGTCATAAACTTCATCCAAAATCAAGGAATGAAAAAGAAATGCCCAAATCGCAATAACGATAAGCAACCAAAATGTGAGGTAACGAAATGTATAATTTTTTAGTGATATTTTCATGTTAAATCAACTTATAACCAATCCCATAAACCGCTTGTAAATCGGCTTCGGAGTTTGCTTCTTTCATTTTTTTCCTTAGATTTTTTATTTGCGAATAAATAAAATCTAAATTATCAGATAGCTCAATATGATCTCCCCAAACACTTTCTGCTAAAGTCGTTTTCTGAAAAACACGTTCGGGTCTCAACATAAAATAATACAGCAAATCATATTCCTTTCTGTTTAATTTCAGTTCGATATTATTTACTTTTACCAAACGATCTTCGGGAAAAATTTGAATATTTTTATAACTCAAAACATCCTCTCCTTTTTGTAGATTTTTGCGCAAAGCAACTTTAATTCGAGCCAATAATTCAGCAAAATGAAATGGTTTCGCTAAATAATCATCCGCGCCAACCAATAATCCTTCTACTTTATCATCAACCGAATCTTTCGCCGACAAAATAATCACCGAAGATTCTTCAATTCCTTCAACAAAGACATTCCATCACCGTCTGGTAACATCATATCCAATAAAATGCAATCATAATCGAACGAAATTATTTTATCCAAAGCTTGCTGATAATTATCTGCTGTTTCGACAATCATCTTTTCCTTTTCTAAAAACTCAACAATTGTTTCTTGCAATTTTATTTCATCTTCTACGACTAAAATCTTCATAACTTCAGTTTAAATAATTGGTAAAAATAGATAGTAAAATAGGAAAGAATTAGGAAAACTCCTACTTTTATTCTCAAAATTTAAGATTTCAATTTTGAAAAAATATAGCTTTAAAAATGATTATAGCGAAGGTGCTCACCCAGCAATTTTGCAACGATTAATCGATACAAATTTAGAACAAACAATTGGTTACGGCGAAGACGAATTTTGCAATGAAGCAAGAGAGTTCATCAAAAAAAGACTGAAAAAAGATTCAGCAATTCATTTTGTTTCTGGTGGAACACAAGCCAATTTAATTGTAATTTCTTCTATTCTAAAACCACACGAATCTGTAGTTGCAGCCGAAAGCGGGCATATTGCCGTTCACGAAACGGGCGCGATAGAAGCAACAGGACATAAAGTAAATACCATTGCGACGGATAATGGAAAAATAACTCCTGAGCAAATTTCGATTGTTCTTTCCACACATACGGACGAGCATATGGTGAAGCCACAATTGGTTTATATTTCTAATTCTACGGAAGTTGGAAGTGTTTATTCGAAAAAGGAATTGCAAGAACTTTATCATTTTTGCCAAGAAAATAATTTATATCTTTTTGTTGATGGCGCACGTTTAGCTTCTGCTTTAACTTCTTCTAAATGTGATTTAAGCTTTGAAGATATGGCGAATTTTACAGATGTTTTTTACATTGGTGGAACTAAAAATGGTGCACTTTTAGGTGAAGCAATTGTGATAAATAATTTAAAATTGGACGAAGATTTTCGTTATCATATCAAGCAAAAAGGCGGAATGTTAGCAAAAGGACGTTTGATAGGTATTCAATTTTCGGAAATGTTTCGAGATGATTTATTTTTCGAGATGGGAAAACACGCCAATCAAATGGGAGAAAAATTAGCAAATGCTATTTCAGCAAAAGGTCACAACTTTTTGACAGAACCATCTTCCAATCAAATTTTCCCTATTTTACCAAATTCAATTATCGAAAAACTACAACAAGATTTTGAGTTTTATATTTGGCAAAAAATTGATGAACAAAATTCTGCAATTAGATTAGTCACTTCTTGGACAACACCAGAGGAACAAGTAGAAAATTTTATCAAATCAATATAAAAAATAAAAGGATCCATAAATTATTGGATCCTTTTATTTTAATAATAATCTTTCACATTTTTCAAACGCTCTTTCGCGCGTTTATATTCTGCTTTTCTGATTTCTTTTTTACGTTTCATCAAATTTTTATCGTGAGAATAATTACGTTCTATTCGCTTGATATCTCTTTCGTATTCGTCTTCTAAACGCTCTAATCGATCATCAATTCGGTCTTTGTAATAATCGTCACGATGAGAATTTGACCATTTATAACGTTGATTATCATTTAAGATTTTATCAATATCACGTTGTAAATTGTAAGAAATCTCTCTTTTTCTTCTACCTTTTTCGTAACCAGATAAATTACGATCTCTTCCAACTCTTTCGAAATCTTTACTTGCTTGTTTTTTTAAAGCAATTATTTTATTTTTTTGACTACTTGATATTCCGTAATAATCAGATCTTTCAATTAAAACATCGACATTTCTATTATTTCCATCATTTGGTCTATTTTGCGCATAACTTGACATTGTAAACAACGCAAAACCAAAAATTAAAAACTTCTTCATATTCTAAACTTTCGTTTAGAATAAGCAAAGTCCGTGCTGAAATGAATAAATTATTAAAATTTATATTTAATCAACAACTAATCAATTAATTAAACCTTAGTTTTTTCTAACGCTTGCAAAATATCTTCGATAATATCCACTTTATCCTCCAAACCGACCGATAAACGAATAGAACCTGGCCTAATTCCCAAATCTGCACGTTCTGCATCTGATAATTTTGCGTGAGTTGTAGTTGCTGGATGCGTTGCAATCGATCTCGAATCCCCTAAATTAGACGTATATAAAATCATTTCTAATGCATCAATAAATCTGAAAGCACGTTCTTTTCCTCCTTTCACTTCAAATGTTACGATTCCACCCCCGCCTTTCATTTGTTTTTTCGCCAACTCATATTGCGGATGCGATGGTAAAAATGGATATTTCACATCTGCAATTTCAGCATGATTTTCCAAAGCTTCTGCCAACGCCAACGCATTTTCGCAATGACGATCCATACGAAGTGGCAACGTTTCTAAACTTTTAGAAATTGTCCACGCATTAAAAGCCGACATCGCCGGACCTGTATGACGAATAAAAAACATCATTTCATTGATTAATTCTTCTTTTCCTACAACTACTCCACCCAAAACTCGACCTTGTCCGTCCATATATTTTGTTGCAGAATGAATAGATAAATCAAATCCAAATTGCAAAGGTTGTTGTAAATATGGCGTTGCGAAACAATTGTCAATTGCAAAAATAACATTCGGATGTTTTTCTTTCAATTTTGCCAAAGCTTCTAAATCAAATAATTCTAATCCAGGATTTGAAGGCGATTCTAAGAAAACAATTTTTGTATTTGATTGAATTGCTTTTTCCCAATCCTCGATATTTGGCGTTTCTACATATGTATAAGTTACGCCCCAACGCGGAAATAATTGCGTAATTAATTGATGTGTAGAACCAAAAATTGCACGACTCGATACAATATGATCTCCACTTTTTATATACGAAGCAAAAGATGCAAAAACAGCAGCCATTCCCGAAGCAAAAGCTAAACCTGCATCTGCTTTTTCCAAAGCACAAACGCGATTAATAAACTCTGTTGTATTTGGATTTGCATAACGTGAATAAACCATACCTTGCTCTTCTTCTGCAAAAATTGCACGTCCTTGCTCTGCGCTATCAAAAATAAAACTTGATGTTAAATATAATGGAACCGAATGCTCGCGAGTAGCAGATCTTGGCGCTTGCTCACGAATTATCTTAGACTGATCTTTTTTCATAAGAATCAAAGTTAACGATAGTTTTATTAAGCAAAAAGCTTTTAATAAAGTTTTAAACAGAAATTATTTCTGTTTTCAATCGTTGTTTCGATAATTTGACTGTTTCTAAAAAGATTTTTAGAAATATTTCAGAAACGATTTTAAAACTTTCATTTTCATCACGATTAAAAATGATTAAACGAGTAATTATTCCTAAAATATCATTCAAATTTAATCTCTACCTTTGCAGTCTTATATCAATTTATGTCATTCGAAAATTTAGGATTATCACCATATTTATCAAAAGCAATTACAAAACTTGGATTTTTAAAACCTTTTGAAATTCAGACCGAAACAATTCCATCTATTTTAAAAGGAAAAGATGTGATGGGAATTGCAAAAACTGGTTCTGGAAAAACCTTGTGTTTTGTTGCGCCTTTGCTACAAAAAATTCAACATCAATCGTACGAAAAATCTCGTAATATAAAAGCGTTAATTTTAGTTCCAACACGTGAACTAGCGGTTCAGATTGAACAAACTTTTGCAGGATTGCGAACTGCTTTACGCCGTGAGGTACAAACGCAAGCGGTGTATGGAGGAACTTCGATTAATCCACAGATGAAAAATTTGTATGGAACAGAAATTTTGATTGCAACTCCTGGTCGTTTATTGGATTTAATGGATCATAATGCGTTATCATTGGATCAATTGCAATATTTGGTGATTGACGAAGCAGACAAAATGTTCCAATTAGGATTTGGAGATGAGATGAACCGAATTTTGAAAAGTGTTCCGAAAAAGAAACAATCAATTCTATTTTCTGCAACTTTGAATGATAAAATTGATGAAATAAAATCTACATTAAGTATTGATCCAATTGTTGTTGAAATCAAAAAACAAGAAATTGATTTGGAACAAATCGAACAAGTTGCTTATAAAGTTGATGCCGAAACAAAAGGTCCTTTTTTACGTTATTTAATCAAATCTGAAAACTTAGAACAAGTTTTGGTTTTTGTTTCTTCGACACGAACTGCAGATAATTTAGTAGAAAAATTAAAAAAGAATAAAATCTCTGCAATGGCGATTCACAGTAAGAAATCCCAAGGCGCTAGAATGGATAATTTGGAAGATTTTAAACTAGGTGATATTAAAGTTTTGGTTGCAACAGATTTGATTGGACGCGGAATTCATATCGAAGGTTTACCAACTGTTATTAATTACGAATTACCTCGTTCGCCTTTAGATTATGTGCACAGAATCGGGCGTACAGGTCGTGCAAATGCAAACGGAAAAGCCATTAGTTTGATTACAGAAGAAGATTTGCATCATTTCAAAATCATTCAGAAAAAAATGGGTAAAAAAGTTGATTTACTTCCAACTGATAATGTGAATTTACACGGATATTAAAATAAGTTTTAAGTTATGAGTAACAAGTTCTAAGTTTTCTCTGAACTCATTACTCATAATTTTTTAATTAAATCAAGTCCAAAGATATTGTCTAAACTCTATTAATTTTTTCAACATTTGATTATCTTCTTCATATTGATTATTTTCTAAATTATCATTATCGAGCTTACGTTTATTCCACCAATTATATAAGTTTTCAATTTCAATTTTTGCATTTTTATGTTCATCATCATACATCCAATCAACATGACTTGTAAATAAATTTTCTTTTTCAATACAATCGCATAAAATCTGAAAACAAGCATGTAAAATAATCACATCCTTATCTAGCCATTCATCGTTTAATGTTTCTATTTTTAGAAGATTCGAAGGTTTCATTATTAATTTATTTTTTCAAAACTTATCACTCATAACTACTAACTCACAACTTCTAGATATGTGGACCAAGCATATTTTTAGGATCAAGGATTTCGTCCAAACGTTCTTTCGACAATAAACCGTGATCTAAGACCAATTGATATACACCTCCTCCTGTTTCTAAAGCTTCTTTCGCAATTTTTGTACTTGCTTTGTAACCAATGTAAGGATTTAAAGCTGTAACAATTCCAATACTATTTTGTACTTCATTTTTCAAATGTTCTGCGTTTGCTGTAATTCCATCCACACATTCAACACGTAGCGTATTCATCGCATTTGTTAAATATTGAATCGATTCCATAATCGAAAAACCAATTATTGGCTCCATTACATTTAATTGTAATTGACCAGCTTCGGCAGCCATTGTTATTGATAAATCATTTCCAATCACTTTAAAACAAACTTGATTCACTACTTCTGGAATTACTGGATTTACTTTCCCTGGCATAATCGAAGATCCTGGTTGTTTTGGAGGTAAATTAATCTCGAACAAACCTGTTCTCGGACCAGATGTTAACAAACGTAAATCATTACAAATTTTCGACAACTTCACACAAAGACGTTTCAAAGCTGATGAATAATCCACAAACGAGCTTGTATCCGAAGTTGCTTCAACTAAATTATCAGCCAACGAAACATCTTCATTCATGATTTCAGCTATTTTAGTTGTACACAATTGTGCATAACCTGGAACAGCATTCAATCCAGTTCCAATTGCAGTTGCACCCATATTAATTACTAATAATTCGGCAGCAATTCGGTTTAAATTATCAACTTCTTTATGTAATGTATTCGAAAAACCTTCAAACTCTTGCCCAAGCGTCATTGGAACTGCATCTTGCAATTGCGTACGTCCCATTTTTATAACATTACCAAATTGTTTCCCTTTTTTATCAAGTGCCTCATACAACGAAGTTAATGCCTCAACCAAAGGTTTATTCATATTAAATAATGCTAATTTCAAAGCAGATGGATAGGCATCATTCGTAGATTGCGAAAGGTTCACATGATCATTTGGCGAACAAAATTGATACTCTCCTTTTTGTTTTCCTAAATACTCCAAAGCAATATTTGCAATTACTTCATTTGCATTCATATTTGTAGAAGTTCCCGCACCACCTTGTATCATATCAATCGGAAATTGCTCTGTATATTTACCAGCAATTAACTCATTTGAAGCAAAAGAAATTGAATCAAATAATTCTTTCGATAAAATTCCTAATTCGTGATTGGCTTGCGCAGCTCCTAATTTTACGACACCAAGTGCCTTTACAAATTCGGGATAATGCGACAAATAATTATTGGAAATTTTGAAATTATTAATAGCACGTTGCGTTTGCACACCATAATAAGCCGTTTCAGGAACTTGTAACTCTCCTAATAAATCAGACTCCGTTCTCATTTTATTTATTGTTTGTTATTGACAATTAAAGGTAAGGAATAATCTAGTATCTTTTTGAAAAGCATTTTGTCTAAAAATTCAAAAAATCTATATCTTTAAAACATTAACACAAAAGAGATGAAAGCAGCTCGTTATTATTCATTAGACGTTTTTCGTGGCGCAACTGTTGCGTTGATGATTTTGGTAAATAATCCAGGAACTTGGTCGGCTATGTTCGATCCTTTGGAGCATGCAGAATGGCACGGATGTACGCCAACAGATTTGGTTTTTCCTTTCTTTTTGTTTGCTGTAGGAAATGCAATGGCTTTTGTGATTCCAAAATTGCAACAACAACCTCAACAAATTTTCTGGCAAAAAGTAATAAAACGAACAATTCTAATTTTCGGAATTGGATTATTCATCAATTGGTGGCCATTTTTCAAGTGGGATAATAATGACCTTATTTTCAAAGCATGGAAAGATTCAGAAAAAAGCGGAATCCGAATAATGGGCGTTTTACAACGAATTGCAATTGCTTATTTTTTCGCTTCGGTGATTGCTTTTTATTTTAAACAAAAACAAGTTTTATTGATAAGTTGTGCGATTCTTCTACTTTATTGGGTTTTAACTTTCGGACTTGGAACTTCTGACCCTTATTCATTAGAAGGTTTCATCGGAACTAAAATCGATAATCAATTGCTAGGTTTAGCACATATTTACAAAGGAGAAGGTGTTCCGTTTGATCCCGAAGGAATTTTCAGTACAATTTCTACTATTCCACAGGTTTTATTTGGGTATTTGGTTGGTGATTATATTCAGAAACAAGGAAATATCAATTGGTTGAATCGTCCTTTACCAAAAACTGACAATCCGCAATATAAAATGTTAGCTGGCTTATTTGTTTTAGGAACAATTGCGTTGACAATTGGTTACGTTTGGCAATGGGATTTTCCGTACAATAAAAAGATTTGGAGCAGTTCTTATGTTTTCAACACAACTGGTTTAGCAATTTTGACAATTGGATCAATGATTTGGTTCATCGAAATTTTAGGCATCAAAAATGGTTTCATGAAATTCTTTGATGTTTTTGGAAAAAATCCTTTATTCATCTTTGTTTTGAGCGGATTATTACCTCGATTATTAGGTTTAATCAAAATTGAAGCTGGTTTAAACGACAAAAGAGAAATCAAATTCATTTCACCATTGGATTGGTTCTACGAAAATGTTTGCGCTAAAATTCCTGGAATTCCAGAAATTGGTTCATTTGTTTATTCGCTAATTTTCTTAGCTTTCTTTTGGTGGTTAGCTTATTTATTAGATAAAAAGAAGATTTATATTAAAGTTTAAAAGTCTTGAGTAGTAAATTATAAGTTTTTAGAAGAGATGTCTCGATTCCTCGACATGACATTAATTATCAGCCTAGATTGGATTTTCTTGTCATGTTGAGCGAGTCAAACGATGTAGAAACATCTAATATTTAGAAAACAATCTTACTTATAAAAATTATTTCTAAACCTTCTTATAAACAGCATAAAACTGATAAAAGTGCTGAATATTTTCAACATCAAAAATAATTTGTTTCCATTGATTTAATTCCAAAATCAATTGATTTTCGTGTTGAGTAAACTTCCCAACAAAAATTTCATCATCATTCAAATACAAACCAAACTTATCATTTACCAAATGTAAATTTTCCACTTCCAAATGTTCAAAAAATAAAATAGATGATTCTTCTTCTGTAAAATCGATAGGTGAAGCGATATTCGAAGAATATTCTAACGCAATAAATTGATGCGAATTATAGATTGGAAAATAGATCGACGGATAGTTTTCTATATTAGAAAATAATTCTTTTTTTAACTGAATTATTTCTCGTGATAAAAAAGGAATCGCGCTCAAATTTTTAACATTTCGTAACATATCAGCTTCCTCAAAATAGTTATCAAAGTGTAATATTTCGTTAACTGTTAAGTTTTTTTCGATCAAATGACTTATTGGAATGCTAAAATATTTAGCAATTAGAGAAATCGTTTCAATTCGTGGCTCTGCACGTTTTTCTTCGTAAGATGAAATATTCCCTCTACTAACATCGAATAAATCAGCAAAAGCTTGCTGAGTTAAGTTCTTAACTTGTCTTAATTTCTTTATATTTTCACCAATTTTTGTCATTATTTAAAATTTTAACATTTTTATTTGCTAATTATTTTAGCAAATTGTTTAATTTTATGGAAACAAATTACAAAAAACACTAATAACAACAAAATGAATTATTTTTCGAAGATTGAAAATTTTATTCAAAACATCAATTACACCATCACTTACAAAGACGAAAAAGAAGGTGTTTTTATGATTGAAAATTTATTGGATGGTGTTCAAAATCTGATTGTAGGGATTGCACCACCTGTTATCATTTTCGAGTTGTATTTATTTACAATTACAAATGATAATCTGGAAATGCTAAAAGCGTTGTTGATGAAAAATCGCGATATCATTCATGGTGCTTTTGCAATAACAGAAGACGGAAACAAAGTCATTTATCGTTACACACTTCAAGTTGCGAATCTTGATCAAAACGAATTTGAAGCAACGTTAAACTCTTTGAGCTTATTGATGAGCGAATATTCTGCTCAATTAATCGAATTTTCTAAACAATAAAACAATATCACTATGAATATTTTCAAACGTATTTTTAGAATTGGACAAGCGGAAATACATTCGGTTGTCGAAAAAATGGAAGACCCAATCAAAATGACAGAACAAGGAATTCGCGAAATGCGCGACGATCTTAATCAATCATTAGAGGCTTACGCAAAGGTAAAAGCAATGGCAATTCGTTCGCAAAATAGCGTCGACAAAAAGAAAGAAGAAGCTGCAGATTATGAACGAAAAGCAATTCTTTTGTTAGAAAAAGCTGAGCGAAATGAAATTACAATTGAACAAGCCGAAAATTTAGCGAAAGAAGCTTTGAGCTTAAAAAATCAATTGTTAGAAGAAATTACTGAATTAGAAAATCAAGTGATTATTCATGAAAAATCTGCAAATGAAGTGCACAAAAACGTTGAGGTTCTTAAATTCAACATTAATAAATGGGAAAATGAATTAACAACATTAAAAGCTCGTGTAAAAGTTGCTGATGCCACAAAACAAGTAAACAAACAAATGGCAAAAATTGATGCGAATAGCACAATTAGCATGTTAGAACGCATGAAAGCCAAAGTAGAAGAAGACGAAGCACTTGCACAAGCTTACGGAAGTTTAGCGGACAATTCGAAAACCGCTGATGACGAAATTAACGAAACCTTGAAAGGTGATTTGATTCAAAATGAATTAGAAGCTTTAAAGCTAAAAATTCAGTCGAAAAATCAAGAATAAATCACTTTTTATAGTGAATTATTTCTATAAAATTTTTAGTAAATTAATCTCTTTTAAAAAATCAAAACTATGGCATCTAAATATGAATACAAAACAATAGAAATAATGCCTAACGCTGGCTTATTTTCTATCAAAATAGATAAAACATTTTTGGATGATTTACTAAATAAATATGGAAATGAAGGCTGGGAATTAATCACTTCCACTCCGCTTTCCATCAACAGCACAACGAAAATTATTTATTATACATTCAGAAGAGCTATTTAACATTAAAAATTAACACTAAATGACCGAAATTTTAGACCTTCTTTTTAATCCATTGGCCAACGGAATTATGACCATTTTGATGGGATTTTCTCTTGTCTATTGGGTATTTCAACTGTTAGCTGGTGACGGAATTGATCTTGGAACAGATTCTGATTTTCATATCGGAGACATCAATGATGTTGATGCCCACCACGAAATTGACGCTGATCACGATGCTGATGCAGACGTGCATCGCGAACCAGGTTTTTGGGCAAAATGTTTAGAATTCATCAATGTTGGTAAAGTTCCGTTAATGGTGATTATTACTTTGTTCAAATTTATCAGTTGGGTGATTACCATTATTTCTTCGATTGTTTTTGGATTAAGCAAATTAGGATTGTATTCAGTTTTAATCTTAATTCCGGTTTTCATCATCGCTTATTTTATGATGCATTGGATCACTAAACCATTAGTTAAAATGTATTCAGAATTAGGTTATCATGGAGAAGAAGAAACTGATTTTATCGGAAGAGTCGGAAAATCAAAATCTAAAATCACAGGAGATAAAATAGGCTCTGCGGAATTTCAAATCGAGAAAGATATTATTACGCTTAACATCAAAAGTCAAAATGGCGAAGAAATTAATTTTGGAGATACCATTATTATCACCGACGAATCGCCTTCAAATCATTATTATTTCGTCATCAAACATATAACCTTAAACAACATTTAACACTATTATGACACTAATATTTCAACTTACTTCGTTTCTTATCGAAGAAATTTTAATCTTAATTATTCACTAAATCAATCAAAATATAATAAAAATCTCATGACAAATTTTATTCTTTTAGCAGTTGGTGTTATCGTTTTCATCTTTATTGCTTTCATCGTCGTTTTAAGCGTTTTCTATAAAAAAGTTCCGCAAGGAAAAGCCATCGTTCGTACTGGTGTTGGTGGATCGCAAGTAGCTTTCAACAAAGGAATGTATGTAATTCCTGTTTTCCACAAAATGGAAATTATGGACATTTCGATTAAGAAAATTGATATTACTCGTCAACAACACGATGGTTTAATTTGTAAAGACAACATTCGTGCAGATATCAAAGTTGCATTTTTTGTTCGCGTTAATAAATCGGTGAATGATGTAATCAATGTTGCACAAAACTTAGGAACAGAACGAGCATCAGAACCAGAAACATTAAAAAGTATTTTCGAAGCAAAATTCTCAGAAGCTTTAAAAACAGTTGGAAAAAAATTCGATTTTATCGAATTATACGAAGCTCGTCGCGAATTTAGAGATGAAATTTTAAATATCATCGGAACAGACTTGAATGGATATATTTTAGATGACTGTGCGATTGATTATTTAGAACAAACTGAATTACAATTCTTGAGCCCTGATAATATTTTAGATTCGGAAGGTATTAAAAAAATCACGGAATTAACGGCTCAACAAAATATGAACGCCAACTTAATTCGTCGTGAAGAAGAAAAAGTAATCAAAAAACAAAACGTTGAAGCGCGCGAAGCAATCTTAGAATTAGAGCGACAATTAGCCGAAAAAGAAGAGCGTCAACGCAGAGAAATCGAAAATATAAAAGCGCGCGAAGAGGCAGAAATTGCAAAAGTTCGCGAAGAAGAACGTCTAAAAGCTGAATCTGTTCGTATTACAACAGAAGAGCAATTGGCGGTACAAGAAGAAAATAAATTGCGTCAAATTATTATCGCAGAAAAAAATAAAGTTCGTACTGATGCAATCGAAACGGAACGCGTTGAAAAAGATCGTGCATTAGAGCAAACAGAACGTGAGCGAATTGTGACTTTAGCTCAGATTGATAAAGAAAGGTCTATCGAAGTTGAGAAGAAAAATATTCAAGGCGTTATCAAAGAACGCGTTCTTTTAGAAAAAGGCGTGATTGAAGAGCAACAAGGTGTGAAAGATGTTGAAGTTTACCGTGAAGTTGAGCGTCAGAAACAAGCCGGAATTATTGCTGCATCGCAAGAAGCGGAAGAGCGTTTAATCGAAACTGTAAAAGCTGCGGAAGCGGCAAAAATTGCGGCAGAGCAAGAAGCTGCTCGTCAAGTTATCGAAGCAGATGCACAAAAACAAGTTGCAGAACGCAAAGCGCAAGAGTTATTAATTGATGCGGAAGCTAAAAAAGAAGCTTCTGCAAAAGAAGCTGAAGCTCGTAAAATAATTGCTGAAGCACAAGCAAAAGAAGAAGCTGCAATTGGTCTATCTGAAGCAGAAGTAATGGTTGCAAAAGCAGAAGCAGAAGAAAAACAAGGAACTGTAGAAGCATCTGTTATCGAGAAAAAAGCAGAAGCGTTACGTAAAGAAGGCTTAGCACAAGCAGAAGTTGTTCGTGAAAAAGCATTAGCAGAAGCAAAAGGAATTGAAGAAAAAGCAGAAGCTATGAAGAAACTGGACGGTGTTGGAAAAGAGCACGAAGAGTTCAAACTTCAATTACAAAAAGAAAAAGATATCGAATTGGCTCATATCAACATTCAAAAAGATATTGCTGGAGCACAAGCTGAGGTGTTATCAAATGCATTGAAATCTGCGAAAATTGACATTGTTGGTGGAGAAACAATGTTCTTCGAAAATATTGTCAAACAAGTTTCGAATGCAAAAGGTTTCGATCATTTAATCGACAATTCGAAACACGCAACAGACATCAAAAATGCATTGATTGACGAAGATGGCGGAGGTGATTTAGCTGGCAAAGTAAGAAGTCTTGCTGATAAATATGGTATCTCGTCTAACGACATCAAAAACTTAACAATTACTGCGGCATTAATTAAATTACAGCAAGCTGCTTCGGCTTCTGGAAATAACGAAGATACTGGATTTATAAATTCTCTTTTCGGAATTGCGAATCAGTTAGGTGTTTCAAATAAAAAAATAGGTTAATCCATTAAACAACAATAGAGTGATTGAATCTACTCGTTTCAATCGCTCTTAATTACAGTTTAATCACCTTCTAGATTTTAATTTAATGCAAGAAGAAAAAAATATTAACGTTACCGAAACGCTTGATGCAGGCGCGTACGAAATCATCCGAAAAAGACTTCTTACACAAAAAGATTTTCTTTCGGAAAGATTAACGAAATTGAATGATGCTCGAAAAGAAGTCTTCAATTCTACCAATTTTGCATTAAGCGCAAACCAAAGAATTACGACAGAAAATACATGTGTCGCACGTGGAATTATCGCGTTCGATAAATTGTGTATTTTTGGTTACAACGTGCATTTCGGTTTACGCACAGACATTCAGTTGAGCGATGTTTTTAGTATTTATCTGTTTCAAGAAAATCAATTTATTCCTCAACCTCTCGACTTAATAAACGATCAGAATTTCTTTACAGATTTTCAGAATTTATATAAATATTACCGCGATTCTATCTTTTCTAAATTTCGTAGAACAGATAATTATCTATACATGGTTTTCCAAACCAGTAAAAGCGCACAAGATTTGAAAGCGTTTAAATGGTTAATCAAAGACGGAAAATTAATTTATCAAGATGATCGCAGCATTCACGAAGTAAAAAAAGCAGATCAATTTGATTTTGAATGGCAAAAAACTTCTATCGATGATCGTCGATTAGGAAAGTTTCCACATATTTCTATTTTAGATAAGATTTTTATCGAAGCAATTGGTGGTGATATTACTTTTAAAATTGAAGATAATACGGATTCAGGAAAAGGAATTTTCACTGAAAAAGTGACACATTTAGATCAACAATTAGACGATGCCGAATATTATTATGCCGATTTAGGAAATCTAATTGCGGTTAAAATAAAACCGTTTCAAGAAGATTTCAGAGCCTATATTTACAATGTTCGCACCAAAGAAGTTATCAACATTCCTGCACTTTTAGATGCAGCAGTTCTGTTACCCGATAATCAAGGTTTAATTTTTTCGAATGGTTATTATTTACAAAACGGAACGTATCATCTTTTCGATAATAATAATTTAGAGCATTTTCAATTTTTCCGTCGTGTAAATTCTCCGAACGGAGAAGATTTTATGTACATTTTCAATCAAGATGAAACCAATACATACATTCTTTTATCGTACAATATCATTCAACAAACTGTGGAAACACCTATAGTTTGTAATGGTTTTACGATTTTTAAAGATGGAAGTTTAATTTATTTCCGCACCGAAGAAGAAGCGACAAGACATCATCAAGTTCAAATTTGGCAAACACCTTATGTTGAACGTTTGATTGAAAATACAGAGAAAACAAATCATCCATTATATAAAATTGGGAACAAAGACATTGTGAAAGCAATGGCTGAATCTCAGGAGGTTATTCAATTAATCAACAAAGAAGATTCGTACGAAGGTTTATACGAGGACATTGTAAAAAAAGCGAATAATATTGTAGATGGCTATTTTTGGATTAATGATCAAGAGACTTTTGAGCTTGCTGTTCCTTTATTAGAAATAAAAACAGTTGCCAATACAGCGATTGATGAATTTGCTAAAGTTCAAATTCAGAAAAAATTTGCGCAAGAAACCTTAGAAAAAACGGAAGAATCGATTGAAGAAATCGTTTTCAAAGTAAATAGCACAACGTACAATCAATTGGATTTATTGGTTGAACATTTAGCTGAGGCTCGTAAAATTCAAGGAAAAGTTATTGATTTACGTTCAATTCGCTACATCAATTTAGAGCGTGTTCAAGAATTAGAAAACCGATTGCAAGAGGTAAACGAAAATTTATCAACCAAAACAATTGAGTTTCTTTTATTGGATGAAGCACTAATTCCATACGAAGAAAAAGTTGCTGAACAGAAAAACTTAGTAGCTTCTATCGAAAAAGTCATTGATGCGAAAGTTATCGAAGAAGCCTGTCTTAAAATTGCCTCAGAATTAGAATTATTGATTGATATTCTGAACAGTTTAAAAATTGAAGACGCAACACAAACAACAAAAATCATTGAGAAAATCTCGGTTATTTTTGCTTCGCTTAACGAAGTTCGTGCCCAATTAACACGTCAAACTTCTGCGTTAAAAAGCAAAGAAGCTGTTGCAGAATTTTCTGCTCAAATCACGTTGTTGGAGCAAAGTGTGGTTAACTTTTTAGAATTATCAACAACTGCCGAAAAAACGGAAGAATACAATACAAAAATCATTGTTCAGCTTGAAGAATTAGAAAGTAAATTTTCTGATTTTGATGATTTCGCTTTAAAAATTGCAGATAAGCGCGACGAAATTATCAAGGCATTCAATTCGAAACGTGAACAATTAGTTGAACAAACTAACAAACGTACCAATTCTTTAGAGCAAATTGGTTTACGCGTCTTGAAAAATATCGAAAATAAAGCCAAAACTTTTTCTGAGAAAGAAGAAATCTTAGCGTTTTATTCTTCGGATTTGATGATTGACAAAATGCGTCAAATCATTCAAGAATTAAAAGATTTAAAAGATGTTTCGAAAGCCGAAAACCTTGAAAATCTTTTGAAAAAATCGCAAGAAGATACACTTAGAGTTTTACGTGATAAAACCGAACTTTTTGTTGATGGGCAAAATATTATTGCGCTTGGTCAAAATAAATTTACGGTCAATACGCAGCAATTAGCGCTGACATTGTTGAATCGTAACAACGAATTATTTTATCATTTAACAGGTACAAGTTTCTATCAAAAAGTTAAAAACGATGAGATTTATCGTTACCAAGATATTTGGAACCAAGAATTTGTTTCGGAAAATCAATTGGTTTATCGTGCTGAATATTTAGCTTATCAAGCTTTTTTAGCAAGAAATGAAAACGATTTTGATGCTGAAAAATTTATCAATCAAATCATTGAACAAAATTATTCGGAAGGTTATATAAAAGGCGTTCACAATTTTGATGCGTTGCGAATTTTTACTGAATTGGTAAACATTAATTCAAAATTAGATGTGTTGCAATTTGATGCACCAACTCGTACAACTGCTCAAATTTTTTGGCATTCTTTAGAACAAAATTTGCAAGATAAATTGAATGCAATGATTAATTCGGCTCAATTAATTTTGAAAAATTTTCCGAATTCAACTCGATTTGAAAATATTCTAAATGAAATCAAATCGCCTTTTGAAAATTGGGAAACGGAATGGGATAAAACAATAACAACTTCAGAAAAAGTTGCCAATTATTTGTTTAGAACTTTCACAAAATATCAAGCTTTTTCGATGAGTAATGAAGCTGAAAATTTTCGAAAAGAATTCATTAATTACTTAGAGAAAAATAAAAATTCAGATGATTTTAATGCGTTGATTGCAGATGAACAATTTTCTTCAACCGAAAAATTTTACTTGATCGAAAACTGGATTCATTCTTTTATCGATGAAAATGAAAATTTTTCAACTTACAGAAATGTTGTAAATGAAGTAGCAACGATGTTATTGTTTTCTAAAGATAAATTTCAGTTAATAAATGGAAATTCATCTATTATAATTGAAGATTTAAAAGGAAATCATACCGTAATAATTGATGGTATTTATACACAAAATTATCATGAAATCATTTCTAAATTAGAGCATTTTTCAACTGTTGATGTTCCAAATTTTAAATCATTCCAAAAGTTAAAAGAAGAAATTTCGAAAGCTTATGAAAAGGATTTAAAAATCGCAGAATTTGAACCAAAAGTTTTAACATCATTTGTTCGAAATAAATTAATCAACGAAGTTTATTTTCCTTTAATCGGAAATAATTTAGCCAAACAATTGGGAACTGCAGGCGATAACAAGCGTACTGCACGAATGGGAATGTTGTTGTTAATTTCGCCTCCTGGTTATGGAAAAACGACGTTGATGGAGTATTTAGCAAAAACAATGGGCCTACATTTTGTGAAAGTAAATGGACCAACAATTGGACATAATATTACATCAATCGATCCAATAGAAGCCAAAACTTCTGGAGAAAGAGAGGAATTAAAAAAGATAAATCTTTCGTTTGAAATGGCAGATAATGTAATGTTGTACTTGGACGATATTCAGCATTTGAGTGCCGAATTTTTACAGAAATTTATTTCATTAGCCGATGGACAGCGAAAAATTGATGGAATTTTTGAAGGAGAAAGTAAAACCTACGATTTACGCGGAAAACGTTTTTGCATTGTAATGGCAGGAAATCCATATACGGAAAGCGGCTCTAAATTTCAGATTCCAGATATGTTGGCTAATCGTGCTGATGTTTATAATTTGGGTGATGTAATTGGTGATACGGAAACGTTGTTCAATTTAAGTTTGATTGAAAATGCAACAGGAGATAATCCTTATTTGGATAAAATTGCTTCAAAAAGTTTGACAGATTTTTACAAGTTAACAAATTTTGTAACCGAAAATCAAGAACAACTTCCGGATTTGGAAGGCAATTATTTGAAACAAGAAATTGATGATTTTATTGCAGTTCTAAAACATGTGATTAAGATTAGAAATATTGTCGTAAAAGTCAATCAAAATTATATTTCGAGCGCAGCAATGCAAGATGATTACAGAACGGAACCGCCTTTCAAAATGCAAGGTTCGTACAGAAATATGTCAAAATTGGTTTCGAAAATTGTTCCAATGATGAACGAAAAAGAAATTAACGAAACTATTTTAGCGCATTACGAAAGTGAATCGCAAACATTGACAACAGATACAGAATCGAATTTGTTGCGATTAAAAGAAATTGCAGGTTTGATAACTGCTAAAGAAAAAGAACGTTGGGAAACGATAAAAGCAACCTTTGTAAAAAATAACAAACACGGTGGCTTGAATAAAGACGATAAAGTTTTTGCTCAATTGCTCGAATTCAATGAAAATTTGGAAGGAATTATCCAAGCTATTTTGAAGAAATAAACTAAAAGCCGCTCATTGAGCGGCTTTTTTTTATTCACTAAATTTATCTCCTCTGAATATTTTCACAGGATTTCCTCTTGCAATAGACGTTTGATTATTCCATTTTTTTTGAACCAAGTCCTTCAATTTATTGGTTTCAAATCCTTGTAATTTCAATAACAAACGAGTTGTTGCAATTTTTTTGTTCTGATGTTGTGAACGCGAATCCATCGAAACAACTGAAATTCCACTTCGTTGATGTGTTGCTCGAACAGCCGAATTTACTTTGTTTACATTTTGTCCTCCATTCCCAGAACTTCGCATTGTTTGGTAAACAATTTCATTTGAATTGATTAAATTTTCTTTCACAATTTCTAATTCAAAACAACCTATAAACCAGTTTTTTCGTTGATGAAATTTTCGATAAGGACTTTTACCTATCCATAAAATTGTTCCAATCCATTCTTTCAAAAAACTGTTTAAATCATTTCCTTCAAGTTCTATAACTACAGATGAAAGTTGATTAAAATCTTTATCAATTTCTCTTTCGATCACATCAAACTTAATGTCTGATTTTGTACACGCTTCCGAAAACTTTTTAAAAACATTGGTCACCACAAAATTACATTCCGTAGGTCCTCTACCCGATGTAAGTTGAATAATTTTTTTCATCATCATTTATTTATCCATTCTTACAATTTTTGGCGTAAAAATTCCCAACACTTTCACTAGTTCTGTTTGCAAATTCATCACCGTTTTGATGTTTTTATATGCAAATGGTGCTTCATCTACACTTCCGCCAATCAGCTCAATTCCTGCATCTTTCAATTGTGAATTCATAAAGCTTTTCGTTATTGTTGATTTACATTTCGCACGCGACATTTTTCTTCCCGCACCATGCGAAGCCGAATTAATACTCAATTCATTTCCCAAACCTTCAACAATGTAACCATTTGCTGTCATCGAACCTGGAATAATTCCTAAAACTCCTTCTCCAGCTGGCGTCGCTCCTTTACGATGAACAATTCGTTCCGTTTCATCAACCATTTCTTTCCACGCAAAATTGTGATGATTTTCGATGTTAAAAACGATACGTTTTCCTAAAGCTTTCGCTATTCTTCGATGAATATCGTCATGACAAGCCTTGGCATAATCTCCAGCCAAATTCATCGCAGCCCAATATTCTTGGCCATCGTGTGTATCCAAATCTAACCAAGCCAAATGCTGAACTTGCTTCGGAAGCGGACATTGTTTCGCCGCCAAATACGTGTAATGTTTTGCAATATTTGCACCCAAACCACGCGAACCACTATGCGATAAAACAGCCAAATATTCACCTGGAATCAAGTTCCATTCAGGTTTTACCTCATCTAATTTCACAATCCCAAATTCAACAAAATGATTCCCTCCACCAGAAGTTCCTAATTGTTGATAAGCTTTTGTTTTTAAACTTTTCAAGATTGGAATTTCATCAAAAATAGAGCGCTCAAAAATTTCGTAATCCACTTTTAGTTTATGCGTTTCATACATTCCGAATTTGGTATGATCTTGCAAAATCTGAATCAATTGATGCGATTTCCCTTTCAAAAAACTTGCTGGTAAATCGTAAACAGAAAGACTCATTCTACAACCAATATCCACTCCAACTCCATACGGAATCACTGCATTATCCGTCGCCAAAACGCCACCAATTGGCAATCCATAACCAGAATGCGCATCTGGCATCAAAGCTCCTTTTACCGAAATTGGCAATTTCAACGCATCATATAATTGAAATTTTGCTTGCTCGTCAATTTCATTTTCTCCAAAAATCGAAAAAGGTGAACGCTTCGTTTTCAACTCTTGTAATCTAACCTCAATTGGTTTTATCAATCCTTCTGCAACTTTTCCCCAAATTCCGTGACCGATGTACTTTTCTGGTTCGAGCAAAACTTCTTTTGCTTCATTAAGAATCGCTTGTTTCTTTTCTTTTTTTCTGTATCGATGAATTTGCCCAATTGCAATATTGATTGAATTATTTTTTGGAAAGCCTAATTTTATAAAGTCCTTTCCAGAGATTTTATTTCCCATGATTAATATCTTTTAGATAGCTGATGCTCTTGTTCCATCAGCATTTCAGCGATTTCTGTCGCTGAATTTTTGTTGTTAAAAATTTCCTTTTGGTAAAAGGATTTTTAAATTTTGGTTTTCGCTCATACGAATAACCTCCTCTAATTATTTTCTTTAAGAGGATTCCTTGATTTTTATACTTGTCAAAAAAATGATCGATTTGCGCTTCTTCGCGCTTCAAATCAATATCAAGCGGTTTGTAATACGTAATCATATTTGGTTTTATAATCAATCGAAAACGCCACGGTTGTAGAAATTCATAAATTCCTTTGAAACGTTTTGTCTTGGGATCATACACCTGAATACACACAAAATATAGACGTTCTTCATCATTCAAAATTGAATACGGACCTGAATATTCGTAAGGTTGCAATTGTTTCAACTCTTGAATTCTCTGAACATAAATTCGCTTTCCGTTTCGTTTTCGTTTTTTTACAAACTTTCGCGTTTCTGCATATTGAGAAGTATTTATTTTCTTTAGAATTTGAGTAAAAAACTCAATCTCATTTTCTTTTTTAATATCTTCTCTCAATACAAAATATCGCTCAAAACCTTTTTGACACGGCTCTTTTAAAAGAACAAGCGGAATTTCTTTTTGTTCTTTAAAAATTTCTTTTTGACGTTTATATTTCTCTCTTACATTTTTTTCTTTCGTTGTTTTTACACTTCTTTTCCTCGCTCTTTTTGTTCGTAATTGAGTAGAAAAGAAAATTGAATCTTCCATAAAATGGATTATTTAATTGCAAATAATTATTTTGAAATAATTAGCGCTAACTATTTCTTCTTCGGAAGTTTTTAGAAGTTATTCTGAATCTAGAATGGAATAATAAAAGAAAAAGCCCGAAGAATCCTCCGGGCTTTTGATATAATAAGTAAATTATTTACGATTTATAAGCACGAAGAATGCTCATTGCAAAATCTGTTGCAATAGCTAAAAACTGATATGTCGTTTCTTTGAACATTTTATTTCTTCGTTATTAAATTGTTATACGTTATGATTTTTATCAGTGCAAATTTAAGTCAATAAAATTCACATTTCCAAATCGTTTGTGAAATTTCACTAAAAATAGGGATAAAAATATTATTGATTTTCAGCATTCATAGTGTCATACAACGAATAAATTTTTAGATTTTGAATTGATTTTTCTCCTGTTATAATACGAGTTTCATTTGGTATTAAATCAAAAAAATTATCATCAAATTGATTGTTTTCGTCCAATAAATAAACATCTTTTGCCAAAACATTTGTCGAAATTTCGAATTGATTATGATTAATCTTTTTAATTTTAATTGTTGGTTTTGTTAAAGCTAAATCTTTCGGTTTTTCGAAGAAATAATTTCTCGAATACTTTTCTCCATTTGATTCAAATTCAATTCGAAGAAAAGCTTTAGTTGAAGAAGTTCCTTTCAAAATTTCATCAGTTAATTCCATTATCTTGGTTGAAGAATTTGATAAAATAATTACATCTTTATCATTAGTCCAATGTTTATTTCCATTAAAATCTACCACAGAAAATTTTACTTTTCCTTTCAAATCTTTCAATAAGTCATTTACGATATAAATTTTGTACACATTTTCTTCTTTTTCTACTGAAATTAGCACATTTTCGAAACTTCTTTTCACTTGATAATGTAACGCTTTCCAATTTCCTAATTTATCCAAAGACGACCACGAAGTTACTGGCCAAACGTCATTCAATTGCCAATACAAACTTCCCATATTATAAGGTTTTGCACGTCGATGTGCTTCAATTGCCAACTGAATTCCGCGTGCTTGTAACAATTGAGAAACGTAGTTGTACTGCACAAAATCGGTCGGAACAACATAATCTCGCTGCATATATTCGTTGATTGTTTCCCAACCTTTTGGATGTTTTTGATGCGCTAAAATTATTGCAGAATTTTTACTCAATGTATCTTTTTCAGAAAACATTGATTTCACCGTTTCCAACGTTGGCATTCCTTGAAAACCATATTCAGAAGCAAAACGTGGAACTTTTTTTTCATACGTTTCAAACGATTCCATTCCCCACCAAACGCCCCAATAATGCGAATCTCCTTGCGTCAAACTTTCTTTTCTTCCCCAACCAACCGAAGGTGAAGACGGCCAATAGCGATTCTCTGATTTTGGTAAAATCGAATCTAAAACATTCGGAATAATATAATGAAAAGTCGTTTGATAATCTTTCCAAATACTCAACGAATCTTGTTTCGACCAGCCCATTTGTTTCTGATATCCCCAATTTTTCCACGCTTCATCAATTTCATTATTTCCACACCAAAGCGCAATAGAAGTATGATTTTTTAGGCGATTCACTTGATCAATTGTTTCTTGTTTTACATTGTGAAGAAAATCTTGATCGCCAGGATAAAAAGCACAAGCGTACATAAAATCTTGCCAAACCAACAAACCTTTTTCGTCGCATAATTCATAAAAATAATCGTCCTCATAAATTCCACCACCCCAAATACGAATCATATTCATATTGGCTTCAACCGAACTATTTATCAACTTTTCATAATCATTTTTTGAAACTCGTGAAACAAAATTATCTTGCGGAATATAATTTGCACCTTTTATATAAGTTGGAACCCTATTCACTTTAAAATAAAACCTAGAGCCAACTTCGTCTTTTTCTTGTACCAATTCTATCGTACGTAAACCAAATTTTAAATACTTAAATATCTGTTCATTCCCTTGTTTAATTTTGAATTGATAATCGTATAAATACTGTTCGCCCACTCCATTTGGCCACCATAATTTTGGATTGTGAATCGTTTCATCAATCGAAAAATGATTAATTCCTTTGGTTAATTTTTGAGTGATTATTTTCTGATTAAAATTAATTTCTACAGCTGTATTTTGTTCCGATTGGATAATAAATTTAAACTTTACTTTCGCTTGATTTTTATCCAATTTGACAATTTCATAAGACAAGTCATTCAGTTTTAAATTATTCCAAGAAATAAGTTCAATTGGTTTATAAATCGCAACCGTTACCAATCTTGGTCCCCAATCCCAACCATACTGATATTGCGCTTTTCGAGTAAAAACACGCTCACCTTCTGGTATTTATATGGAAGAAGATTTGCTAATCGTTTTCCTTCATTAGGCGACGATTTGAATTGTATTTCGAGCAAATTATTTTTATCTTTCAGTAAATCTTTGACCGAAACTTCCCAAATTCGAAACATATTATTCGCATCCAGAATTAATTTTCCGTTCAGAAAAACTTTTGCATATGTATCCAATCCATTAAATTTTAACTGAATATTTTGCGCTTTTCGTTCGGCTTCAGTCAAATCAAAAGAAGTTTTGTAGTTCCAATCTTCGTTTTCTACCCATTGCACTTTTGCATCATTAACGTCTTTGTAAGGATTTGGAATAATATTATTTAACATCAAATCGGTATGAACAGAACCAGGAATCTCAGCTTTCAGCCATTTTGAATCTCCTTTTTGTTGAAAGGTCCAATTCTCTAAATTCAAATTTCGAGTCGATTGAGCAGAAAGTTGAATAAATGTAAAAAAAGTAATAACAAAAAATAGTAATCTCCTCATTTTGTGCTGATTTTCATAAGGATAAAATTAGGTTTAAAATTCATATAAACACAAAAGAGATTATTAAAAACAATTTCTTTTGTTGAATACATAATATAGGCTTCGTTAATTATGGGAATAATGAATATGCTAAACTTAGGTTGACTCGGCTATATTTGAATTTCAGAAAAAAGCAACTGATTATTCAACCGATTTATACAATCAAGATCAAGCGGAAACTACAAAAAAATGGAAATGATTCTTCTATCAATTTAAAACAAGTTATGCGAGAAGAAAATTTAATGGATAATGATTTTGAAAGTGCTAAATTTAGAATTCAAGAATTACATTCAAACTTTTTCAAAACGCTAAACGAGCATTCTAAGCAAAAACTAACACCTCTTAATTTGAAATATTGTTCGTATATCTATCTTGGTTTAGACACCAAACAAATTGCAACTCTTCTTAATATTGAACCAAAAAGTGTACGAATAACAAAGTATCGTTTGAAACAAAAATTTGGTCTAGTAAAAGAAGATGAATTATATACTTTTTTTCATCGGATAATTGCCTAGATTTATTTTTTAGTAAAAAACACACTTCAACTCTCGTTAATTTATTAAAATATAATTCATAATATTTTTCAAAATACTTGCAGTCTGCACGGAAAAGATTATTTTTGCCTATTCGACAAATAGAATATGAAAAATATCCGTAATTTCTGTATTATCGCCCATATTGACCATGGTAAAAGTACCTTGGCCGATCGTTTATTGCAAGTAACAAACACGATTTCTGATCGCGAGTTACAAAATCAAACTTTAGACGATATGGATTTGGAACGCGAACGCGGAATCACAATTAAATCGCACGCCATCCAAATGGAATATGAAAAAGATGGTGAAAAATATATTTTAAATTTAATTGACACTCCTGGTCACGTGGATTTTTCTTACGAGGTTTCTCGTTCGATTGCCGCTTGTGAAGGAGCTTTGTTAATTGTAGATGCTGCGCAAAGTATACAAGCACAAACTATTTCTAACCTTTATTTGGCTTTAGAAAATGATTTGGAAATCATTCCAGTTTTGAACAAAATCGATTTACCTTCTGCAAATCCAGAAGAAGTAACAGATGATATTGTTGATTTGATTGGTTGTGATCCCGAAGACGTTTTGCGTGTAAGTGGAAAAACAGGTGAAGGTGTGTTAGAATTGTTACACACAATTATCGAGAAAGTTCCTGCGCCAGTTGGTGATCCAGATGCTCCGTTACAAGCCTTGATTTTTGACTCTGTCTATAATCCTTTCCGAGGAATTGAAGCTTTTTATAAAGTGGTAAATGGAGAAATCAAAAAAGGAGATCAAGTAAAATTCATGGCAACTAACAAAAAATATGGTGCCGATGAGATTGGAACATTAAAACTGAATCAAGTTGAGAAGAAAGTCATTAAAACTGGTGATGTCGGTTATATTATTTCTGGAATTAAGGAAGCTTCTGAGGTAAAAGTTGGAGATACAATTACATTAGTAGAAAATCCTGCAAGCGAAGCTATTGATGGTTTCGAGGAAGTAAAACCAATGGTTTTCGCGGGTATTTATCCGGTTGACACAGAAGATTACGAAGATTTGCGTGCTTCTATCGAAAAGTTACGTTTGAATGATGCTTCGTTAACTTTTGAAGCTGAATCTTCTGCTGCTTTAGGTTTCGGTTTCCGTTGTGGATTCTTAGGAATGTTACACTTAGAAATTATTCAGGAGCGTTTAGAGCGTGAGTTCAACATGACAGTAATTACGACTGTTCCTAACGTTTCGTATGAAGCTTATTTGGAAAAAGATCCAGAAAAAATGATTCCGGTTCATAATCCATCTGAATTACCAGATCCATCAGGATTAAATCGTGTTGAAGAACCATATATTCGTGCAGCTATCATTACAAAATCTGAATTCGTAGGTCCTGTAATGAGTTTATGTATTGAAAAACGTGGTGAATTACAATCTCAAAATTATTTGACACAACATAGAGTAGAAATGATTTTCAATATGCCTTTGGCTGAAGTCGTTTTTGATTTTTATGATCGATTAAAATCTATTTCAAAAGGATATGCATCGTTTGATTATGCACCTTCTGGAATGAAAGCTTCGAAATTGGTAAAAGTTGATATCATGATTAATGGTGAAGTTGTAGATGCTTTATCTGCCTTAATTCACGTTGATAATGCTTACAATATTGGGAAAAAAATGTGTGAGAAATTACGCGAATTAATTCCTCGTCAACAGTTTGATATTCCAATTCAAGCAGCGATTGGTGCAAAAATTATTGCGCGTGAAACAATCAAAGCGTTACGTAAAGACGTTACTGCAAAATGTTACGGTGGTGATATTTCTCGTAAACGTAAATTATTAGAAAAACAGAAAGCTGGTAAGAAGAAAATGCGTCAAATTGGACGTGTAGAAGTTCCGCAATCTGCTTTCTTAGCTGTTTTGAAATTGAATGATTAAAATTTTTATATAATTATATAAGAGCTACTTTTTAAAGTAGCTCTTTTTTTTTGAACTCACTGTAACAAATATTACAGATATTTTAAAACAATTTAATGAACTTTGATAAAAAAGTAATAATGATTTTAATTCAAATAAATTTTGATTTTCCTATTCAAATGATGGGAGAAAATTTAACAAAAAATGCTCGTTCATTAGCAGAAAGTATAAATACTGAAAAAGGATTCATCTCAAAAATATGGATCGAAAATTCAGACACTGCAAGAAGTGGAGGTATTTATATATTTGACACTTTAGAAAATGCTCAAAATTATGCTAAAATGCATAGCGAACGAGTAAAACAAATAGGAGCAACAAATATCAATGTTGAATACTTTTCTATTAATGAAACTCTTTCCTCACTAAATAATGGGATATAAATAATTATCAAAGCCACTCACAATAGAGTGGCTTTTTTTGTAACAATTGGTAAAATATTTGTACTAATAAATTAAATACCAATCGCATGAAAAACATACTAAAATTAGAACAACTTGCTCTATTAATTTTTATGATCGTTTTATATAGTCTCCTAAAATTATCATGGATATGGTTTGCAATTCTTTTTCTTGCTCCCGATATTTTTATGTTAGGTTATCTTTTTGGAAATAATATTGGTGCAATATCTTATAATTTTATTCATAATTATTTTACGACAATTTCATTGATTCTTATTGGTTATTTTTTACATATTGAATGGTGCTTGATGATTGGATTAATATTTTCCGCTCATATTGCGTTCGATCGTTTTTTAGGATTTGGTCTCAAAAAATATGATGGTTTCAAGTCCACTCATTTAGGAGATTTATAACATCACAACCTCATCTGTCGAACCTTTTTCCTTAATCTCTGAAATACTTCGCATCGTAATTTCTGAAATTTGTTCCAACGCTTCTTGTGTAAAAAAAGCTTGATGTGCAGTTACCAAAACATTTGGAAAACTCATCAATCGCTGAATCATATCATCCTGAATAATTTCTGCCGATAAATCTTTGAAGAATAATTTTTCTTCTTGCTCATAAACATCAATTCCTAAATAACCAATTTTATGATTTTTCAAAGCTTCAATCGCTTCATGTGTGTTGATTAAACCACCTCTACTTGTATTAATAATCGTTACGCCATCTTTCATCTTCGTAATCGTTTCTTGATTAATCATGTAATGATTTTCTGGCGTCAAAGGACAATGCAACGAAATAATATCTGAGCTTTTAAACAACTTATCCAGCTCAACATATTCCACGCCATTATTCATCAATTCTTGATCTGGATACAAATCATAAGCAATAATCTTACATCCAAAACCTTTCGCAATATTGATAAAAGCCTTTCCTATTTTTCCTGTTCCAACAATTCCAATCGTCTTCTGAAAAAGA
The DNA here is from genome assembly GCF_002440405.1 of Empedobacter sp. UBA6305. Classification (NCBI taxonomy): domain Bacteria; kingdom Pseudomonadati; phylum Bacteroidota; class Flavobacteriia; order Flavobacteriales; family Weeksellaceae; genus Empedobacter; species Empedobacter sp. UBA6305. Next base: position 41,110 of record NZ_DJTP01000049.1, read on the forward strand.
TTAAAACCAAGTAAACCGTTCAATGCAAAATTTTGTTCACGAACACGATTATAAGCTTTATGTGTTTTTCGATTCAATGTTAACAACATCGCCATTGTATGTTCAGCAACAGCCTCGGGAGAATATGCAGGAACACGACAAATTTTAATTCCAAATTCTTTCGCAGCTTCCAAATCGACATTATTAAAACCAGCACATCTCAATGCAATAATTTTAACGCCTTTTTTTGCTAAAACTTCAATGACTTGTCGGTTCACTTTATCATTCACAAACACACAAACAGCATGCTCATCTTCAATCGCGTTTACGATATGCGGACCTAAATGTGTTTCATAAAAATTAAGTTCAAAACCGTAATTTTTATTTTCAGCCTCAAAAAAAGTTTTGTCATAAGGCTTAGACGAAAAGAAAGCTATTTTCATTAAATTATTTTTAACTAATTTACGTTTTTAATTAATTGTAAATTACTTTATACTTGATTATAATTTAGTTTTAAATCATTCAAAATTAATTGATCCTCTATTTTTGATATTTTACTAAAAGCTATAAGCTGATGAATAAAAATTTCTAACTTCGTGAAAATTCAAACTCACACATGAAAAATATACTTTTATCAACAATCACATTAGCTTCTTTTACAGCTTTTGGACAAAATATTTCGAATCAAACCATTGATCAAGTCACAGAAAATGCCATGAAAACTTTTGATGTTCCTGGAATGTCTGTTGCGGTTATCAAAGATGGAACAATTGTACATTCGAAAGGTTATGGTGTAAAATCGCTTAAAACGGGAGAAAAAGTTAAGTCGAATACAAATTTTGGAATTGCTTCTAACTCGAAAGCTTTTACAGCAGCGGCCTTGGCAATTTTGGTTGATGAAGGAAAAATAAAGTGGGATGATAAAGTGATTACGCACATTCCTGAATTCAAGATGTACAACGATTATGTAACCAAAGAGTTCACAATTCGTGATTTATTAACGCATCGCAGTGGATTAGGTTTGGGCGCAGGAGATTTGATGGTTTGGCCTGATGGACACAATTTCACTCCTAAAGATATTATTTCTAATATTCAGTTTTTAAAACCAGTTTCAGATTTTCGTGTCAAATATGATTACGATAATTTATTATATATTATTGCAGGAGTTGTGATTGAACGAGTTTCGGGGCAATCTTGGACAGATTTTGTAACAAAAAGATTGTTAGAACCAATTGGAATGACGAATACAGCGGCGAATTGGCACTTAGTAAAAGACAAGAAAAATGCAATTGATCCACACGTTCCGATTGACGGAAAATTACAAGTCATTGATCGTTATACGAACACTATTTTTGATGCAGCTGCAGGAATTTATTCTAATGTTGATGATATTGCAAAATGGTTGCAATTCAATTTGGATAAAGGAAAAGTGAACGGAAAACAAATTATTTCTGAAAAACAAATGAACGAAATGATTACGCCACAAACTTTACAACCAAATCGTACAACTCCGCCTTATAATTCATTATTCAAAGCTTATGGTTTGGGATGGCAATTACAGGATATGAACGGAAAATTGGAAGTTTCGCATACTGGTGGATTGGAAGGAATTGTAACACAAACGATGTTTTATCCTCAAGAAAAATTAGGAATTGTGATTTTGACAAACCAACAATCGGGTGCAGCTTTCCGAGCAATCTCGAATACAATCAAAGATTTTTACTTAAAAAATCCATCTACAGATTGGGTAAAAACGTATGATGATATAATGAAGAAAAATGTGGAAGAAGCCGATGTTATTACCGATGAAGTTTGGAAAACAGTTGAAGCAAATCAAAAAAATAAAGCCATCAAATTTGATTCAAAAAGTGTAATCGGAACGTATAAGGACAATTGGTTTGGTGATGTTGTAATTTATGAAAAGAAAGGAAAAATCATTTTCGAATCGAAACGTTCACCTCAATTAACTGGTGAAATGCTTTTTTACAAAGACAATACGTTTGCAGTAAAATGGTACAATCGTTATTTCCATGCAGACGCTTTTGTTTATGCAGAAATAAAAGATGGAAAAATGACAGGTTTCAAAATGAAGGCCATTTCTCCGTTAACAGATTTTAGTTACGACTTCCAAGATTTAGATTTTACGAGAAAATAAATTTTAATAAATACTAATCAAATGCGAAGTTCGAAATTAGAACTTCGTTTTTTCTATTAAAAATGAAATTCAAAGGTTACGCATATGGACTAATTTCTTCCATATCTTATGGATTAATTCCATTATTTATCCTACCTATAAAACAGGCAAATTTTTCGATGGATACTACATTATTCTATCGATTCTTTTTTTCTGCATTGATTGTCGGAACATATTTATTCATCAAAAAACAATCATTCAAAATAGATGTGAAACAGATTCCATTTTTAATCATTTTAGGATTATTGTACGGAATCTCAGCGGATGCTTTATTTTTAGGTTATGATTATTTAACTCCTGGAATTGCCTCCACATTATTATTCGTTTATCCGTTGATTGTTGCCATCATAATGGCTGTTTTCTTCAAAGAAAGAATTACAATTTCAACTATTGTAGCCATTGTTTTTGTACTGGCTGGTGTAATTTTATTAAGTTTTAAAGAAGGAAAATTCGAGCTAAATCCAATCGGATTAGGAATTGTTTTTATTAGTGCTTTGGGTTACGGATTATATATTGTGACAGTCAACAAATCGAAAGTACGAGATATAAAAGGCTTTACATTAAGCTTTTATTCGTTTCTATTTACAACGATTTATTACGCAACAAAAATGATTATTCACAAAGAATCCTTCATTTTACCATCATTAGAATTAACCTTCAACTTTTTTACATTTGCGTTTGTTACGACAGTTGTTTCGAGCATCGCATTGATTTATGCGATTAAAAATATTGGTTCTACAGCCACTTCTATTCTTGGCGCATCAGAACCTGTGGTTGCCGTTGCTGTAAGTGTTATGATGTTTGGTGAAGATTTTTCGCTGAGTTTAGCTTTAGGAATTTTTATGATTATTCTAGGCGTAACTCTGAATGTAATTGGTGATGCATATCAACAAAAAAGATTGAAGTAATTGTAAATCCTATTTTTAACTTTGCATCAATGAAACAGAAATTTAATCCTGAAGGTTGGAATCGTATAGAGCATTTTAATATGTTCTCGAAAATGGATAATCCGTATGTCGGAGTTGTTGCGGAGGTTGAATGTTCTAAAACGTACAAATTTGCCAAAGCAAATAAATTGTCTTTTTTCGCAGTCTATTTACATTGCTCGATGTTGGCAGAAAATAAGATTAATGAGTTTAAATATCGCATCGAAGATGATGAAATTTTTGTGTACGATCATTTAAATTGCGGAACAACAATTGGAAGAAAAGACGGAACTTTTGGTTTTGCATTGATGAATTTTACCGAAGATTTTGATGCATTTAACGCGCAACTTCAAGAGCAAATACAAAGTGTAGAAAACTCGGTTGGTTTACACATCAAAAATGAAGAAATTACCATTGGTTTGGTTCGTCATTCTACGTTTCCATGGTCGAGATTTACGGGATTAGTGCAACCAAGTAATTTTGGAACAGGAGAATCTATTCCGCGAATTATTTTTGGAAAAGCGTATACGCAAAATGATAAAATGTATATGCCTGTTTCGGTTGAAGCGAATCATGGTTTTGTAGACGGTTTTCATTTGGCGAATTATCTGCAAGAATTTGAATACGAATTAGGTAAATATTAGAAATAGTAAAAACGAATTTCGAGTTTCGAAATTCGTTTTTTTATTTTACATCATTAGGATGAATAAATGGTTCTGGTTCAATAACTTCCAAAAAAGGGAAATATTTACTATCTTCTTCTAAAATAATATCTTGATATTTTGAAACAGCAAATAATTGATATTTAGCATATTCTTCATCCCAATCAAATCTAAATGTATAATTTATATGGTCACAAATTGTAGGTTTTATATCTAATTTATAATATGTCATATCTTTTAACTCTACAAACTCCTTTATCATTTCTTCATCTTGATAAAAAACAAAATAATAATCTCGATTGTTATATTCATAATTACTTTCATAACGAGGAGTAAATAAACAATTTTGTTGAGCTATAGTTGGAAAAACATATAATCTATTTCCAGCAAAATAAATTATTATAGAAGAAAATCTTACATTATTTCTTTCAGCAATATCAATTACTTGTTTTATAGCTTCCTCAGTTTCTTTATCTTTAAAAACAGAATCTGATTTTATTTCATTCTTCTTTTCCCAACCTTTAGCAGATTGATTACTCGGTTGCTCGCATTGAACAAAAAGAATGAATAAGAGAAAAATATATAAATTCTTCATACAAGTGTTTTAATTAAAGATAATCAATTCACTGCAACTTTTTTATTTAGTTTTTTTGACCAAGAAAAAATATAAATCGTTCCGATAATTGAAGGTACAATCCAAAAATAAATATTATCTCCAAATCCAGCGCCTGCAACCAAAAACGCTGTTACTGATGCGATATAAGCGCCAATCATTTTTCCAACATGATTCATTGTCCATTTTTTATAATTCTCTGGGTTCTTGTAAAAAATAAAATCTCGATAAGACATAAATCCTCCTAAAAACCCAAAAATTAAATACAATAATCCAATTGCATTGCTTTTGAAAAGTGGAAGTAATCCAAAAACAATCATCACAATAGATGTGATAAACATTGCTCCAGAAATGATTTTATCCAAATTATTAGAATAATTTTTACGCTTATAATTTAGAATTCTATTTCCAATCAAAATCATATAAATCGTGAAAATACCAATCATTAAAAGAAAAGAATTGTGGTGATTTGGAAAAGCACAAATAATTAACGAAAGAACAGAACTGACTAACATACCAATCGAAAATATTTTTCCCACTTTTTTGTGTGTCGAATTTCCTTTTTTTATAATCATAACAGCTGTACCAGCAACTAAACCAATTCCTCCAAAAAAAGCGTGAATGTAAATAATGATTTTGACTAAATGTTCCATAATGTCTTTATTTATTATGGAATAAAATTAAGTGAAGTCGTTTTTAATTTTAAAAATTATTGACCGAATTGTCGAATTTCAAGGATGAATTGTATTACTCTTTTATTTTCACTGTTTCGATAGCATCATTCATCAAATCGAACTCGTAACCTTTGTACGCTAAATATGCTTTTACTTTGTTTATTTTCTTGAAAGATTCACGCTCAGAAGCTAATAAATTGAACTTTTTTTGTGTTAAATGCAATAAATTATTCCAATATTTATCCAAATCAATTTCTTCTTTAAATGCTTTTTCAATTAATTTTTGATCAATTTGACGCATTTTTAATTCTTGACGAAGACGATTTCTTCCCCACATTTTTTGATTGACTTTTCCTCGAACAAAATTATGAACAAATCGTTCTTCATTCAGGAATCCGTAATGAATTAGCTTAAAAATAATCTCATCTTTCGCTTCTGGAATCAAATCAAAATCACGAAGTTTTTTCTCTACTTCCCAATGACAACGATCTTGATAAAGACAATATTTTGCCATTTTATCTTTGATTTCATCAATCGTATAAATCTTTTTTGGGTTGTCTTTAGAGAAATTCATGCAACAAAGTTAAGATTTTAATAAGAAAATTGTTTGATTAACTTGATGAGGATCCTGAAAAAAGTTCAGGATTAATCAACAAAAAAACTGAATCATTTCTGATTCAGTTTTTTATTATTTGTTTAAATAGTTGAAGGAAAAATATGAACTTCTCAATTCTAATTTCTCACATCTCAATACTATTTTTATTAAGCTTTTTGTAATTCCGCGATATATGCTGTTGGATCCTCAGCATTGAAAACTGCCGAACCAGCAACTAAAGCATCTGCACCAGCTTCTACCAATTTTGATGCATTTTGTACTCCAACTCCTCCATCAATTTCGATGATCACATTTGCATTAGCTTCTGTAATCATTTTTTTTAATTTTGATACTTTGTTGTATGTATTCTCAATGAATTTTTGACCTCCAAAACCTGGATTAACACTCATAATTAACACCAAATCTAAATCATTAATCACATCTTCTAAAACAGATACTGGTGTATGCGGATTAAGCGCCACTCCTGCTTTCATTCCTTCTGCTTTTATAGCCTGAATTGTACGATGTAAATGTGTACACGCTTCGTAATGAACAGTCAAAATATCTGCGCCAACTTGTTTGAAAGTTGAAATATAACGATCTGGATCAACAATCATTAAATGTACATCTAAAACTTTGTCTGTTAACGAATTTATTTTCTCAATAATTGGCATTCCGTAAGAGATATTAGGGACAAAAACGCCGTCCATTACATCTAAATGAAACCATTCGGCTTGAGAATTATTAACCATTTCGATGTCTTTTGCTAAATTCCCGAAATCGGCTGCTAAAATTGATGGTGCTACTATTGGCATAATCTTATTTGTTGTTTGTTTGTATTTTGTGATACAAAGGTAATGAAATAAAAAAATCGTTGAAAACTCAACGATTTATATTTTTTAGAAATTATAACCAACTCGAAAGCCTAAATCTAAAGCAACTCCTGTATTTGTACTTTTTACTTCTGATGTTGTATAATTATCAAAATCATAGTTTGTATATGTTTCTTGATAAAGAGAAAGTCCTAATCCTGTATAAAACTCGTAAAAAAAGTTTTGAGCAAAAGAACGTTTAAATCCGTAATTTAACGTAATAGAACCTTGCGGATTAACACCTAAATTATCACTATTAGACGTTGTTAACCAATCTGGTGTATAAGTTCCTTTTAAAGCAATATAATTACCAGAATTATTTTTGGTATTTTTTCCTTTTCCAATTCTTCGGTCAAAATTATAATAATAACGTCCTTCTAAAGCTATATTTGTTGTCAAAATATACTCAAAATCACTCCCATAAAAATCGCTATAGCTGTATCTGAAACCTCCTAAATAATCTAAAGATCCAACAGCCGTAAAATTTTCGGATAAAGCTTTTTCATATTGAATTCCGATTCCAATAAAACTAACGTTTGCATTAAACAAATCTGTTGCTTTTTCTTGAGCAAATAGAGAAGATGATAATAAGAAAGTAAATAATAGTTTTTTCATTTTCAGTGTTAATTAATACAATACGAATATAACAGAAAAAATGATTCAGCAAAATTATTTTTAATCCAAGAAAACTCTATTGTCAATAAAGTTATAAGGCTCTTCGTCTTTTAATTCTTCGTTGATGATAAAATGAATCGAATCTTTTGACATAAAAATATAAGTATAAATATCTGCCATCTCATCAGAATCTCTAAACTCGTAATATTCATCACCAATTGTACACCAAACGCCTTCGTCTTCAGAAAAAGTTACACGATCATCACTATAAATCGTTTTAAAGTTAACCGTCATTGTGCCGTCAGCTTTTCTATTCACCAACCAACTATTTGTTTCGCCTTTAAAAAATTTTCCATGATCAGTTCCAGACCAAATTCCAACGAATCTGTCATCTACATCCATAGATTTTATATATTCTTTCATTTGGTTTTGATCAGCTTTGTTCATCATGATTTTCTATATTAAAATTAGCTTAAAAGTAGCCAATCTATACTTCTTTTCATCTCAAAAAAACTTAATTTGCAGCTCGGGATAAAAAACAACAAATTTATGGAAAATAATATGCTTAATCAACATCCAGCAGATATTGCCGAGCAATTAACTGCGCTGAACGTAAAGGAAAGAAATATCGCTTTTTACTCGCTTTCGAATGATGATAAAGTTGAAGTATTCTCGTATTTTGAGCCCGATATTCAGTACGAAATTGTAAAAAGTTTGACGGACGAAGATTTAGCTGAAGTTTTGAACAATCTTGATCCTGATGACCGAACAGAACTTTTTGAAAATTTCCCAGATCAATTAATCAAACATTCCATTAATCTTTTAAATCCTGAAGAACGCGCTACAGCACTGAATTTGATTGGATACAAAGAAGATTCGATTGCGCGTTTGATGACGCCAAATTATATTCAGGTAAAAGAACATTATACGGTAAAACAAGTTTTGGCGCACATCAAAAAATATGGAAAAAAAGCGGAAACGTTGACGTATATTTTTATTGTGGATGGAAAAAATAGATTGATTGATGATTTAAAAATTGGCGAAATTCTTTTGGCTGATGAAGACACGAAAGTAGAAAATTTGATCGATCATAATTTTGTTTCAATCAAGACGACGACTCCTTTAGAAGATGCGTTAGAAGTTTTTGATAAATACGATCGTTCTGCAATGCCAATTGTGACAGAAAATGATGTTTTGGTCGGAATTGTAACCTTCGACGACATCTTGGATCGTATGAAAATGCGTGATACAGAAGATATTCAGAAATTTGGAGGTATGGAAGAATTGGATGTTTCGTATACTAAAACACCTATTGCGGAATTAATCAAAAAGCGCGCAGGTTGGCTGGTTATCTTATTTATTGGCGAAATGTTTACTGCTTCTGCTATGAGTTATTATGACCAAGAAATCGAAAAAGCGGTTGTGTTGGCTTTATTTGTTCCATTGATTATTTCGAGTGGTGGAAATTCTGGTTCTCAAGCGGCTTCACTAATTATCCGAGCAATGGCTTTGGGTGAATTGAAACTAAAAGATTGGTGGTATGTAATGAAGAAAGAGTTTGCTTCGGGATTAATCTTAGGTGCAATTCTAGGATTTGTTGGTTTTATCAGAATCTTAATTTGGCAAAAAACTGGAATTTATAGTTATGGAGAATATTGGCTATATGTAGCTTTAACAGTCGCTTTATCTTTAATCGTCATTGTTTTATGGGGAACACTTTCTGGATCTTTAGTTCCATTTATTTTGAGAAAAATTGGATTTGATCCCGCAACAGCATCCTCGCCTTTCGTCGCAACCTTGGTTGATGTTTCAGGATTGATTATTTATTTTACAATTGCTGCAATTTTACTAAGCGGAAAATTATTATAACAAAAAACTCCAACTAAATTTAGTTGGAGTTTTTCATTTATTTTTTTCTTGTATCAATAAATTCGTACGTTTCATTTTCTTGTTCAAAAGCCATATTAAATGCTTTAAACTTTATCTGATTTTCATTTAAAATCTGAAACTCATAAACATCTGTTGATTCAGAATCTTCGTGGTATTCGTAAAACTTATTATCTTTTACCCACCATTTTCCTTTTTCTATAGAATTTTCTGTTTTTCTTCCTTTCATTTTAGTTTTAAAATCCAAAACAAAAGTTCCGTCTGCATTTCTTGTCATTGCCCATTCTTTAGATAATCCTTTCACTTGATTATCTTTTTCCGAACCTATCCAAATACCTACAAAACGTTCGTCTGCTTCACCATCTGTCTGATCATATGCAAACCCATCTACAGAGCTTTCCATATCAAAGATTTTTTTCATGGTTTTAGCTTTATATACAGAATACTTTTCTTCATAATAATCTGTCAAATTATTACTTTTTTCTTCTGAATATTTAGTCGTTTTAAAACCTCTTGGTAATTTTCCTTTTTCTAATCTATACTCAATTTTATTTTCATTGATTTTATACAAATAAATATCATTGAAGTTTAATTCATTTCCTTCCTCAAAATACTGATTATTATCTGTCCACCAAGTTCCTGTTTCTTTTGCATAAATAGAATCTCGACCACTCAACAACTCAAAATATAAAATAAATGTTCCATCATTTTTACGGTTGATTAACCATTTTCCATCAATAGGATCAGCTTTTGTTTTAGGAATTGAAGAAGACCAAAATCCAACTAAATTTTGATCAACTTTCTTTTGACCGAAAGTATAAGTTGAAAAAAGTATAAGAGTAAATAGTAAAATAAAGTTTCTCATAAAGTGTTTTAGTATTTATAAAAAAAGCAGCTTATTTAGCTGCTTTCTTATGTTTCTATCGTCCGATATACGTTTTCAAAATCTTAGATCTTGAAGTATGTTTTAAACGACGAATTGCTTTTTCTTTAATTTGACGAACACGTTCTCTTGTTAAATCAAACGTTTCTCCAATTTCTTCTAACGTCATTGGATGTTGACCGTTTAATCCGAAGTATAAACGAATTAAATCAGCTTCGCGAGGCGTTAATGTTTGTAATGCACGCTCAATCTCTACACGTAAAGATTCAATCATCAATTGAACGTCTGGAGATGGAGATTCACCAATGTTTAATACATCGTATAAGTTAGAATCTTCTCCTTCTACTAATGGTGCGTCCATTGAGACGTGACGACCAGAGTTTTTCATCGACTCTTTTACATCACCTTCAGACATATCCAAAACTTCAGAAATTTCTTCTGCAGATGGAGCACGTTCATGTTCTTGCTCTAATAAAGCATAGGCTTTATTAATTTTATTGATCGATCCAATTTTATTTAATGGTAAACGTACAATACGAGATTGCTCTGCTAATGCTTGTAAGATAGATTGACGAATCCACCAAACTGCATACGAGATAAATTTGAAACCACGTGTTTCGTCAAAACGTTGTGCAGCTTTAATCAAACCTAAATTTCCTTCATTAATTAAATCTGGTAAACTTAAACCTTGATTTTGATATTGTTTCGCAACAGATACCACGAAACGTAAGTTTGCTTTTGTTAATTTTTCTAAGGCAACACGATCTCCTGCTTTGATACGTTGTGCTAACTCTACTTCCTCCTCCGCTGTAATCAAATCTACTTTACCAATCTCTTGTAAGTATTTATCCAACGACGCAGTTTCACGATTTGTTACCTGCTTTGTAATTTTAAGCTGTCTCATTTAACTAAAACCCTCCTATTATTAATGATTATTATCGATTTCTTTTGGCATTTTATCAACACCACTATATATGTATACGCAGATAACTGAAAAAGGTTACAAAATATTGTAAATTATTTCAGAATTAATATCTTAAAACTTCGTAAATCATTTGTGCAGAGAGTTTCGCTGTCGAGTTATCAACATCAAAAAGCGAATTATATTCAACTAAATCAAATATTTTCACTTTGTTTGAGTTCATTAGAACCTTCAAAATATATTTAACCTGAAAAGGTGTCAAACCATTAATTGTCGTTGCACTTACACCTGGCGCATAAGCTGCATCAAAAACATCCATATCCAACGAAACATAAAGCACATCAAATTGTTGAACAATCGTTTTCAAATCATCTAATACTTTATTCAAATTGAAATGCACTTCATCTGCCAAAATAAAATTAACTCCTATATTTTCAGCACGTTGAAATAATGCTTTCGTATTTCCTAATTCTTGAATACCGATTGGAATATAATTGAACTTCATTTCATTTTCTTCGCAATACTTTGCCATTTCGTAAAAAGGCGTTCCAGAAGTTGATTGCGGATTTGGCGTTCTCAAATCAAAATGCGCATCAAGATTGATAATTCCAATATTTTTGTATGATTTTGCTAAAGCCAAAAAATCACCCAAAGCTGTTTCGTGTCCACCACCAATTACAATCGGAAAATGATTTTGTTGGATAATTTTATCCACTTGATTGATTTGTTCTTCACGTGCAGATTCTAAATTATTATCATCACAATGAATATTTCCAGCATCAAAAATAAAATCAGTTTCGGAAAAATGTAAAGGTAAATTCGCCAAACTTTTTCGAATCAAATCTGGTGAATCTTTCGCACCAATTCTACCCTTATTCCGTTTAACACCTTCTTCCGAACAAAATCCTAACAGTACTTTTGGTTGAACAGATGATGATTCAAATTTATCATAATCAGAAATTACTTGATGAATTCTTAAACCTAATTCTCCATCTTCAGAATCAATTCTTCCTGTCCAATTTTCTTGATTAAATGGTGTTTTTTGCATGATTAATAAAATTTAGGTAACGACAAATTATATTTTACAGTAACAATACGAATTGCGGCAATAATAGCTCCCGAAACAATAAAATTGATATTACGATCTAATCCAAAACTTTCAAAAATTAAATACATTACACCTCCTGCGACACATGCCATTGCATAAATTTCTTTCACAAAAACTGTAGGCGTTCTATTCATCAAAACATCTCTTAACATTCCTCCCATTACAGCGGTCATCATTCCCATCATCACAGAAATAAAATCATTTGCGCCCAAAGAATGCGCTTTTTCCAAACCTACAATTGTAAATAAAGCAATTCCCAATGTATCGAAAAGCATTAATGTTATTCTTAATCGTGAAAAATATTTAAAAAATAATCCTGCCAACAAAATTCCAGCAAAAACTGCGTAAATGACATTCATATCATTTATCCAAACTAACGGATAACTGTTAAGAAATAGATCGCGTAAAGTTCCACCACCAACAGCCGTTATAAAAGCAAAACAAGCAATTCCGAACCAATCATGTTTTTGTCTTTCATCTCCAGCTAAAGCACCAGAAATAGCAAACACAACCGTCCCAAATAATTCAAAAATGTATTGAATTTCCATCTATAAAAAATTAGTTCGCTAAGATACGAATCTATAAATTAATGGCTTTTGAATTTCGGTAATGATAAGTTATACTTAATTGCAGTCAAACGAATTGCGACAATTACAGCCCCCGAAATAAAGAAATTGATGTTACGATCAAGTCCCAATTTCCATAAAATCATATAAATAACTGCACCACAAAGACATGCAAACGCATAAATTTCTTTCTTGAAAATAATAGGAACTTCGTTCAACATCATATCGCGAATAATGGATCCAAAAACCGCCGTAAACATTCCCATTACAGGTGCAATTACAGGATGAATTCCAAGATTTAGAGCTTTTTCTAAACCAACAATCGTAAACAAAGCAATTCCTAACGTATCAAAAAGCATAAATGTTTTACGAAGTTTAAGTAAAGGCGTATAGAAAATTGCGGCTAAAATAACACCAATCCCTACCGCATAAATAAGATTCACATCCTTTATCCACATAATCTCAACGGAAAGTAAAATATCACGAATTGTACCGCCTCCAATTGAAGTTAGGAAAGCAATAAAGGTTACACCAAACCAATCGTTACCCGATTTTTCATCTGCAGCTAAAGCGCCCGAAATTCCAAAAAAAAGCGTACCAAATAATTCGAAAAAATATTGAATCTCCATTTCTATTGTATTAAATCATATTGTGTTGTGCTCTGTCAAAAATAAACACTTTTTCTTTTTTAACGATGTTTAAATATACAATCGAAAATAAAAAAAGACCAACACATTTGTTAGTCTTTTTGTTAATATTAATAATAATTTGTTTTTTCTAATTGTTTTTCATCAATCGGATCTTCATCCAAATAGCGTTCTAAACTATCATCCAACTCTTTCATCCAAGCTGTGTGATGTTTTTCTGCTTTCGTTTCGTCCATAACTGAGGTATAGGTTTTATCTCGATAAGTTAAAATATTTTCTTCTTTATCTTTTAACCAAGATTTGAACATATTAGCAACTTTATCCAAATCGAACATAGGATAATCAGTTAAATGAATTAAATCCTTCAAATAATCAGTTTGAAAATCAACATGATCATCAGCAGAAATCGATTGTTTTTCATAATCAACCCATTTCTGAATATCTTTTTGAATTTCTTCTTTTGAAGGTAAATTAATTCGTCCTAAAATATAATCACGTGCAAACCATGCTTGCGCATCAAACATATTAAATGTGTAATATTGATCCTGCATTCCCAAAAATAACAATTGAGCATTAACATCTGATATTACACCTTTATACATTCCTTCTGGATACAAACAGTTTTTTGTTTTTAAACGGAAATTATCTGGTAAAAACGGAAATTTGTGTTGATAACCTGTACACATAATTACTGCATCAAACTCTTTTGATGTTCCGTCTTTGAAAAATGCTTTCTTATCTTCAAAATGTGTCACTAAAGGCAATTCTTTTATCCCTTCGGGCCATTTACAATCAATCGGGTTTGTACGATAAGAAATTATGACCGATTTAGTTCCGTGTTTATAGCATTGTACCGCAATATCTTCTGCCGAATAACTACTACCAATCAATAAAATTTCTTTGCCTCTAAATGGATCAGCTCCGCGAAAATCATGCGCATGCATTACATTTCCTGTATAATTCTCGATACCTTTAAAATAAGGCATATTTGGTGTAGAAAAATGTCCAGTTCCGACAATTAAATAATCGAAATATTCTTCGAAAGTTTCATTTTTCTTTAAATCATCAAAAACAACGCGAAACTGTTTTTTATCCTCTACATAATCTACCCACCTTGCAACGGTATTAAACTGAATGTACTTTCGCGCATTACTTTGTTTAATTCTCCCTTCTATATAATCGAATAATACTTCTCTAGGTGGATAAGAAGATATTGTTTGACCAAAGTGTTCAGAAAATGTATAATCTGCAAATTCTAAGCATTCTTTTGGTCCATTCGACCATAAATATTTATACATACTGCCATGCAATGGCTCTCCGTATTTACCTACTCCTGTACGCCAAGTGTAGTTCCACATTCCTCCCCAGTTGTCTTGCTTCTCAAAACATTTAATTTCTGGAATTTTGTTACCTTTTTTCTCTTCTGACTCAAATGCTCTTAACATTGCCAAACCACTTGGTCCAGCCCCGATAATGCCTACTTTTAAACTCATGAATTGTTTTTAATTAAACTTATATGAACTACTCAACTATCTCTCGATAGTAATTGATTTTTATGTCTGAAACGACCTGATATAGAAACTAACTTCTATAAAAACTGTGTAAAACAGAATAGAATGAGTAATCTAATGATTACAACATATAAAGAGATAGAAAACCTCTTGCTGAATAAATAAAATTTTATTCAAAATTAAATTATTCTTCAATGTACTAAAATTATAGCAGATGGACAAATATTAATAAAACATAATGATAAGCGTAATTATTATGGCGTTCCCTTCGGTCGGGCTATCCGTTCCAATCTTTTGTAGAAGAAGATTAGAAGTGATTATAGAAAATACAATTCTTACAAAAGGATTTCCACTACTATCCCTAACGCGGGGTTTAAGCAATAAGCGAAAATAAAACTGTCATTCTGAATGTAGCGATAGCGAAGTGAAGAATCTCTTCAAGTTTTAAGTTCTGAGTTAGCTGTAAAGCAAGCTTCTTGTTTTATAAAACATAGTCTGGAGATGCGTAAAGCTTAAAACGTTCAGCCTAAAGCGCGACGTATACCCA
>NZ_DJTP01000020.1:0-88695 GCF_002440405.1 Empedobacter sp. UBA6305
GTTTATAGCCATAAAAAGACAATTGCTGAGAAGCACTAAAACCTCTATTTGGTGCACAAAACTGATGCTCTTTGCAAAATTTAGAGTGATTAATTCTTGTTATTTCACAAACTTCCAACGGCATAATATCAACGATAAAACAATTTTNNTAAATACTACGCTCAATTTTACAACTTAGCGCTTTAGGAAGATTTCGAAATAAATGATTTTCACTATCAATACCCATAAATTTAGCTGTTAAGACAAGATTTATGAGTTATAAATCAAAAAGTTTAGGTCTTCTACGTTGATAAATTAAAAGTGTATCTGTGGATATTTTCGTAGAACTTATAATATTCTTTCATAATTTGTAAGTAAGTTGTTCATTGTAAATGTTTTGTGCTTAAAACAATTTACTGATTTTCAATCAAATGAACAACTTTATTATTTAGTAATCAAAATGCACAACGGGTAAAACTAATATTTTTAATCATAATTTTGATTTAAGTTTTGTAAAAAATCAGCCATATCCTCAATTCGTAATTGCAGCTTACTCCCTACTTTAAGGCAGGATGAAGGCAACATAGTGGCAGTAGAGTGTATACAATACTTTTTTTGGACGGTTGAAAGTTGACAGCAATTCGTCTAAGTTCCCGATACTAAAATCAGAGATTTTCACTCGAACTGACGAAAAGTACAATTGTTTTTCAAGAGTTTTAATTTTGTTGACAGTTCGAGTTGAAAAAAAATGGTGAATCATTACACTCGAGTTTTGTATTTTCACTGTATGAAATGATTAGGCGGTGAATATTTGCTGAATCAAACAAATAGGCAGCGGCTACTTTTGGGTTATGGGCTCGGGAGAGGTTTCGAGAAGCGAAATAAATTAGTAACTAATCTATACTTTCATAATCTTTTTTATCGAGTTGATAATCAATAAACGATACTTTTCTGAGCTTCGCATTTCGTTTTGGAATAATAGGGTAACCTTTGGCTTCGGCAAATACTTTTGTGAATTTTGCGCCGAAATATAGAATTGTTGCAACATAATAAATCCACAACAAAAGAATAACCAACGAACCTGCCGATCCAAAAATGGTAGAATATTTGGAGTTTGCGATATAAATACCAATTAAATATTTTGCAATAAAGAATAGAATCGCCGTAAAAAACGCTCCTACAAAAGCTTGTTTTGCTTTGATACGTGCATCGGGAAGAATCTTGAAGAGAATATAAAATATCAAAATCGAGATTGAAATACTCAATGTATTATTAAGAAGAATAACTGTGGTCTTCGTCATAATGGTATCGAGTTCGAAAAGACTGAAAATTTCTTCTCCAAAACTCATTAATATACTATTTAATATTACTGTTGCTATTAAAACTATTCCTAATGAAAGGATAATCAAAAATGAAAGCCCTCTATTTATTACAAATTTCAACCAAGCTCTACGAGGAACTGCTTCGACACGCCAAATAAGATTGAGACTATCTTGCATATCGGTGAACATTGTTGTAGAACCAAAAATCAAAATTCCGATACCTATATATAAAGCAAGCGAACTATCTCCTGAAATGGTAGAATTTGTAACAAAATTTTGTACAGCTAAAGCGACATCTGGACCAACAATATTTTTAAGCTCATAAAACATTCGGTTTTCGATAGCATCTTTCTTAAAGAATAAACTTGCACTGGAAATTACAATCAGAATTAATGGTGAAAGTGAAAACAATGCGTAATAAGTTAACGAAGCGCTCAATTTCATAATTCGGTCCTCACCAAATTCAACAATTGTCTGTTTTAAAATATTAAAGTAGAATTTTAGTTGCTTCATTAAATTAATTACTTTAGAGATTAAAGATACAAATTCATAAAATCTATAACAAAAAAAAGACCATTCGATGAATGGTCTTTAAAAAAATATATTAAATCTTAGCTTACACTAACATTGTAACAGGATTTTCGATGTACATTCTTAATGTTTGTAAGAATTGTGCACCTGTTGCTCCGTCTACTGTTCTGTGATCACAAGCTAAAGATAATTTCATTGTGTTACCAACTACAACTTGTCCGTCTTTTACAACTGGTTTTTGAATAATTGAACCAACTGATAGGATACAAGAGTTTGGTTGATTGATAATCGATGTGAATGATTCGATTCCAAACATACCTAAGTTTGAAACAGAGAATGTTGATTTTTCCATTTCATCTGCTTTTAATTTGCGATCTCTTGCACGACCTGCATAATCTTTGACCTCAGCAGAAATTTGAGCAAATGATTTTTGATCTGTATTTTTAACAACAGGAACCAATAAACCATCTTCTACAGCAACTGCCACACCGATATTGATATCTCCATGTTGAATAATTTCTGTATCTGTCCAAGTAGAATTAACAGCTGGATGTTTGCGTAAAGCCATTGCACATGCTTTCACAATCATATCGTTGAATGAAATTTTCGTATCAGGCACTGAGTTTAATTGTTTGCGCGCAGCAATCGCATTATCCATATCCAACTCTACATTTAAGTAATAATGAGGAGCTGTAAATTTAGATTCAGCCAAACGTTTAGCGATAACTTTTCTCATTTGAGAATTTGGAATCACTTTATCTTCTCCAGAAACAAAAGTTTGAGCTGGTTTAACTGATTCAGATTTTGCTTCCGCTTTTGGTTGAGCAGATGGTTGATAATTTTCGATATCTTTTTTCACGATACGTCCATTATCACCAGAACCTTTCACCTCTGCTAAATTAATTCCTTTATCTTTTGCAATTGTTTTTGCTAATGGCGATGCAAAAATACGATCAGAAGAAGAAGTTTCTTCAACCTTATTATTTACATCTAATTGTACAACTACTGGTTTTTCGTCATCAACAACTTCTGTAGAAACTGCTGGTGCAGCAACTTTACCTCCGTTTGCTACAATTGCAGAAACGTCAGTACCAGCTTCACCAATAATTGCTAAAACAGAATCTACTGGTGCAGGCTCGTTCACTTTAGCTCCTTGATATAATAAAACACCATCAAATTCTGATTCGAATTCTTGCACTGCTTTATCTGTTTCAATTTCTGCTAAAATATCACCTTCCGCAACTTGATCTCCAACATTTTTGTGCCAAACAACTACAGTTCCTTCTTCCATTGTATCAGAAAGACGAGGCATTGTAATTACTTCCACATTTGCAGGAATTTCTGCAACAGGTTTTGCTTCTTCTGTTTTTGTTTCGCTGGGAGTTGATTTTTCTTCTTTAACTTCAGTCGTAACTTTTGCTCCACCCCCGATTAAACCTGAAATATCTTCTCCTTCATTTCCGATGATTGCTAAAACTTCATCAACATTTGTTGACACTCCTTCTGCAACACCTTGATATAATAATACTCCATCAAATTCTGATTCGAATTCTTGGATTGCTTTATCTGTTTCGATTTCTGCTAAGATATCACCCTCAGCAATTTTATCTCCTACATTTTTGTGCCATTTTACAACAGTTCCTTCTTCCATTGTATCGCTTAAGCGAGGCATTGTAATAATTTCTGCCATGGTTTTTAGTTGTTTTCGATTTTATCTAAGAATGGATAATTTTCTTCTGAATAGATATAATCATACATTACGTGTTCTTCTGGATAGTTAGAGTTTTCTGCAAATTCTGCACATTCTTCTACCATCACTTTTACTTCATCAATAATTGCATCTAATTGTTCTTTAGTTGCCCAATTGTTTACTAAGATATGATTCTCAACATTCAAGATTGGATCTTCTTGTTTGTACTCTTCCACCTCTTCTTTTGTACGATAAGGCTCAGCATCAGACATAGAGTGACCTCTATAACGATATGTACGTACATCTAAGAAAGTTGGTCCATCTCCACGACGCGCTCTTTCAATAGCTTCGTAAGCTGCTTCTGCAACTTTTACAGGATCCATACCATCTACAGGCATACAAGGCATTTCGTATCCTAAACCTAATTTCCAAATATCTTCGTGGTTAGCAGTACGAGAAACAGAAGTTCCCATAGCGTATTGATTGTTTTCGCAAACAAAAACAACTGGTAATTTCCAGTTCATCGCCATGTTAAATGTTTCATGTAATGTACCTTGACGAGTTGCGCCATCTCCCATTAAACAGATTGTAACACCATCGCGATTAAAGAATTTATCACCAAAAGCGATTCCTGCTCCTAATGGAATTTGCCCACCAACGATTCCGTGTCCACCATAAAAATTATGCTCTTTACTGAAAACGTGCATAGATCCTCCTAAACCATGAGAAGTTCCTGTTTCTTTACCACATAATTCAGCCAAAATACGTTTTGGGTCTACACCCAAAGCCATAGGCCAAACGTGACAACGATAAGCAGTAATCACATGATCTACACCAGGTTTCATTGCATGAATAAAACCGGCTGGTAAAGCTTCTTGACCATTGTATAAATGTAAGAAACCTCTAATTTTTTGCTTTAAATATAATGAACGACACTTATCTTCGAAGCGACGCCAAAAAGTCATATCACGATACCATTGTAGGTACGTTTCTTGCGTTAATTTTTCCATAATTGCACAATTCCGTTGGAACAAATTTAAACTAATCTATTTAGTGTACAAAATTGCTACCCTAAAAATTCGTCAGTAAAATGTAATGGAAGCAAATCTTTAGCAGAATTTATCACCAAAACATCACCTTCTTTTCCAGATAAAATAATTTCGATTGGTTGCGATTGTTTCTTTTCAATCTCTAAAATATATTGTCGACACATCCCGCATGGAGGCAATGGATAATTGACATTTGGCGTAGAAACAGCCAATTTTTCAATCTTAATATTTGGGAAGTTTGCATTTACATAAGCCAATAAACCTCTTTCGGCACAAGTTCCGACTGGATACGAAGCATTTTCTTGATTTGAACTCGAAAAAATTTCTCCATTTTCTAATTGAACAGATGCACCAACATTGAAATTAGAATAAGGCGCATATGCATTCAACGAAATATCATAAGCCTCTTCTACTACTTTTTTTTGTTCTGCTGCAAGCTCAGATTTACTCTCGAATCGTTCAAATTCAAAAGAATATTTTTCTTTTTTCATATAGAATTTACACCAAAGTGTATTATTTAATTAATTATTAAATACTTAAATCCTCTCAGCTATTTTATTCAATAGAAAAAGGAAGTAAATTTATAAAAAAATATTTTATGTTAGTGAAAATTTTTGCAAGTGCTATTTTCGGAGTTTCCGCAAAAACAATTATTGTGGAAGTTAATATTGATCAAGGTGTCGGGTATCATTTGGTTGGTTTGCCCGATAGCGCAATAAAAGAAAGTAATTTTAGGATAAATGCTGCACTAAAAAATTCTAATTTGAAATTACCTGGTAAAAAAATCACGATTAATATGGCGCCAGCAGATTTACAAAAAGAAGGTTCTGCCTATGATTTACCAATCGCAATTGGAATTTTAGCAGCTTCGGAGCAAGTAAATTCTGAACAACTCCATAAATTTATAATGATGGGCGAATTATCGCTAGATGGTTCACTTCGACCTATAAAAGGTGCATTGCCGATTGCAATACAAGCAAAAGAAGAAGGTTTCGAAGGAATTATTTTACCCAAACAAAATGCAGACGAAGCAGCTGTTGTAGAAGGAATCGATGTTTTTGCGGTTAATAACATCAGAGAAGTTGTTGATTATTTTAACGAAGAAATCATTTTACAACCTCATCAAGTTAATTTAGATGATTATTTTTTTAGTGAAATGAATAATTATCCTTTCGATTTTGCTGATGTAAAAGGTCAAGAAAATGTAAAACGTGCGATGGAAATCGCTGCTGCAGGAGGACATAACATTATTTTGATCGGTCCTCCAGGAAGTGGAAAAACAATGTTAGCCAAACGAATTGCTTCAATTCTTCCGAAAATGACCGTACAAGAAGCGCTCGAAACAACAAAAATTCATAGCGTTGCTGGAAAATTATCTAACAAATCATTAATTGTAAGTCGTCCTTTTTCTAGTCCACATCATTCTATATCGGATGTCGCCTTAGTCGGCGGTGGTTCTTATCCACAACCTGGAGAAATTTCTTTGGCGCATAATGGTGTTTTGTTTTTGGATGAATTACCCGAATTTAAGCGAACTGTTTTAGAAGTTATGCGTCAACCTTTGGAAGATCGAGAAGTCACAATTTCGAGGGCAAAATTCACTGTGAATTATCCTGCGAGTTTTATGTTAGTAGCTTCTATGAATCCAAGTCCGAGCGGTTATTTTATGGATGATCCAAACAACACTTCCTCTTTAGCGGAAATGCAACGTTATATGAATAAAATTTCTGGACCATTTTTGGACCGAATTGATTTACATATCGAAGTGAATCCTGTTCCGTTTGATGATTTGTCGCAAGAACGTCGTGGCGAAAAAAGTGCTGTGATTCGTGAACGTGTCATTAATGCAAGAAATATCCAGACCAAACGATTTGAAAATACAAAAGTCCATTACAACTCGCAAATGGGACCAAAAGAGTTGGATACTTTTTGTGATTTAGATGATCATTCGAAGCATTTAATCAAAGTTGTTATGGAAAAATTAAATCTTTCTGCTCGTGCGTATGATCGAATTATTAGGGTTGGACGAACAATTGCAGATTTAGATAATTCTGAAACTATTCTTTCAAAACATATTAGTGAAGCTATTCAGTATAGAAGTTTGGATCGAAATCAGTGGATGTGAGTTTAATTATTAATGATGAATGATGAATTATGCGTTATGCAAAAAAAAGGAATCTCTTTCAAGATTCCTTTTCCATTTACTAAAATTCAAATTCACCAACCAAAATTCCTTCGCCGCCAGAATTTGGCTTGTTATTCTGGAAAGTAATCATTTTCTTCACTTGTTTTCCTGAGCTATACATCAAGTAAATCTCTGCCGAAATAGTTGTTGGCCCTGAAATACTCATTTGTCTTTCTCCGAAAAAATTCGTTTCTATTTTATATTTTCCTTTGATCGCTTTTTTTAACATAAATTGTTCTGGTCCGAAACCTTGCGTCACATCCTCACTCATTCGTCCACCAATCGCAGTTGTACGATGTCCGTAAAAACATTTCTCGCCATTTGGATCCGTCACCCACAAATCAATATCGGTCATATCTTTATTCCAATTCATCACCACACGAATATCAACCGGAATATCAACAATGATATCTTTATTAATTTTCGATAAATTCAATTCTTTTCGATGAAGCGAAATCAAATTATTAACTTCAGGAACAATAATCTCCGTAATATCTCGATCACGATTAGCAATTTCTATCAAATAATCGTTGGTCAATACTTTATATAAATGCTCTAAAGCCGATTGATATTGCTCATTATCTTGTAACGACAACGCATAATCTCTATAACTTTGCGCATCAAAAGGTCGCCAATCTAATACTTTTTTCGTGATAAATAATTCTGTTTGATACTCCTCAATTTCTTTCAATTTGTACGCTAACATTTTATACAATTCAGCATCTTCCAAACCTAAATCTGCAATCGAGCTTAAAATTTTAAGACCAGTTTCTTTTTCTTTTTTCTGAAAGAAAAATGTTGCCACATCAAAATAATACGCAGGTGTTTCGGCATAATCTTTTCTCAAATCTAAATAAGTTTGATATGGATTTTTAGACGCTTCTATCAACTTCATGTATTGTTTATCCGATTTTACATTGACTATTTTAATTTCTGGAACCGAAGCTGATGATTCATCCTTCATTTTTTTATCAACAGAATTATTCAAACTTGACGCTCCTCTAATTCTCATATTAGATGTTGTAGTTGGACTTCCTTCAGTTCTAACTTCCATTGCAGCCATAGCTCTTGGTTCTGGCATTACCATATTCACTTGCGCAGTCTCTTCTAAATAAGTTATAGAATCCGTAACAGGCTTTGGATATTTTGGTTTTACATATTTAAAATCTTTCTTCCACCACTCTTTCAATTCCTTTGCTTTCACAATTGCATTTTTCAACAAATCAGCTTTTCGAGTTTCTTTTTGTTCAAAACCTTGTTTCGATAATTTATTAAATTCATTTTGCAATTCCGCTGGTGGATTGATTTTATACTTTACATAATCCGAAACATTTTCCAAAACAATCAAACTTGTATTCGATGTTACAATCGAAAATTGTTTCCCAATTTCTTCAATTTCAGTTTTATTTTGCTCTGGATTCAATTCCAAATAATTCACTTTGCTTTGCGCCCAAATTTTACTAATTTCAAGATTTTGAGTTGATTTACTCAAATCCAATTCTTTGTTGAATTCCACTTTTCCATTTCGTCCAAACATCATCGTTAATTTTGCATTTGGATACTGAGAAATTCCCGCAATCGAAATTCCATTGTTCACATCATTTGTCGAAATTGGATAAACTTCTCCTGCTGTATTATTGATAATTCCTAAGAATTGAACCGAACTTTCATTGATTTGTTTGAACGCATTTTCTACAGAATTTTCATTTAGATTGATAAATTTTCCACCAGCTTTTTGCGCAATCATTTTCAAAACACCATAATTAGAAGTCGGCGAAGACGCAATTGTATAGAAAGATTTATCGATATTAAAAATATTCGAGCCAAAAGATGAAATTCCATCAGAAAACAAAAGATATTCGTCTGCTTTCAGATTTGTTGGAAGAATTTTTGCATAATTTGTTCCTCCATCATATGTCACATTTTCCAAATATTTTTTCAATTCAGACCAATCACCATTTTTAATTTGAAACAATCTCGATTTTTCCAAAGAAATATTCAACAACGAAACTTCAATATTTAGATTTTTTTGTTGAGAAATAATTTTATCTAAAAATTCTAATTCTTTTTGATGATTTCGTTTCAAACCACTTAACGAATTATCCCAAATTATTCCGATATTTTTTGACCAAACTTTTGGTTGAGATTTTGCATCAACCAATAAATTCGCATAAAAATAAACCGAACCATCTACATTTTTCTGAACAAAAGATTCTACATTATTCGGCGATTTTGGAAGATTAATAATTAATGATTTTTTAGGTGTAAAATCTGTTTTCGACAAATTTGCTTCATATATATTACTATTTTCAGAAAAATTGAACGAGCCATCTGGCGTTTCAATTAATTGCGGTTTTTCAGCAGCATTGTACACTTTTGTTGTCAAATTAAACTTCGCAATCTTCTTCGAAGAATCTAATGGCAAATGATATTGATACGACGATTTATCCAATTTCAATTCTTGGTAATATGACAACTGAATCGTACGCGAACCTTTTGCTGGAATCGGAGAAATTCGAGTTCGGAAATTATTTCCTTCTACTTTTTCGATAATTCCAGGATCGACATTTTGCTTCTGAATACTTTCAAAAACCTCAACCGCACGCGCTTTTGTAACGGGAACTGCATTTCGCAATTTTCCATTAATATCAATTGCATATCCATTAACCGTCGTGTTTTCGGGCAAAGGAAAAACTAAATTCCCTTCGAGATTTCGACTTGACGAATTCATAAAAACTAAAGTTGTTGTCGTTTTGGCTAAATTTCCAAAAATCTCAATTTGTACATCCATCGATTGCAAACTCACAGAATTTTCGTCTGGGCGTTCACCGATTTCGATACGCGGAAATCCGATTCGAATATCTTGCGCATTTATTTTTGTAGAAAAAAACATTCCAACAAAAACGAAGAAAAAAGAAAATAACTTTTTCATATTGTTTGATTTGTAAGTTAGATGCAACAAATTACAAAAAGGTTGGTTGATGTGAAAAAGTTTTAAGTGTTGAGTTGTTAGTTATAAGTTTATTTTAGATTTCCCCTTTTGTTGGAATGACATTTACTTGATTTTAGAATTGAATATTTTTTACAAAAATTAGAAATAAATCATTATATTTGATTGAATTACAATTTATAATAAAATGAAAAACATATTATATATAACGGGATTAGTTTTAATATTAACTTCAATTTTATTAATCTTAGAATTTTCTGATTCTAATAGAATGAGCTTAATTGCAGGAATGATTTTGCCAATAGGATTAGCGTTTAACATTTTAGGTTTTACTTTAAAAACTAATCCACTAAAAGAATAAATTTAATATTCTGCCATAAATATTAAATCGAAAAGCCAATTGCTCTTAGAAACAATTGGCTTTTTGATTTACTTTTTTATATCTATTTTCTCTCGCTCTTTATCTTCACTCACTTTGTAAGCTTTCAAGACTTCGCGAACAATCTTGTGTCGAACAACATCTTTATCATCCAAATAAATAAATCCGATATCTTTTACATCTTTCAATATATTAATCGCTTCACGTAAACCAGATTTTTGTTTTGGTGGTAAATCGACCTGACCAGGATCTCCTGTGATAATAAATTTAGAATTTTTTCCCATACGCGTCAAAAACATTTTCATCTGGGCATACGTTGTATTTTGTGCTTCATCAAGAATTACAAAAGCTCCGTCCAACGTTCGACCACGCATAAATGCTAAAGGCGCAACTTCTATCACTCCTTTTTCTGTATAAGACGAAAGCTTCTCGAACGGAATCATATCTTTCAACGCATCGTACAAAGGTTGTAAATATGGATCTAATTTATCTTTCATATCACCTGGTAAAAAACCTAAATTTTCTCCAGCTTCTACAGCAGGACGCGTCATAATAATTCGGCGAACTTCTTTGTTCTTCAACGCTTGTACCGCCAATGCAACAGCCGTATAGGTTTTTCCCGTACCAGCAGGTCCAATTGCAAAGACCATATCTTTGTTGTAAACAGTTTGTACCAGCTTTTGTTGATTAGGCGTTTGAGGTTTGATGATTTTACCATTTACACCGTGTACAATAATTTCGTCTTCTTTTTTCATTTGAAGCATTTCATTATTATCTTCGGTCATAATGATTTCGAGTTCGCGATCAGATAGTCGATTGTATTTGTGAATATGCTGAATTACTCTTTGCATTTTTTGGTCAAATACTTTCAGAACATCTTCATTTCCAAATACTGTCAACTCTCTTCCGCGAGCAACAATCTTTAATTTTGGATAATATTCTTTGATTCTTTTTAGATGTTCATTATTAGCACCATAAAAATCTTGAGCATTAATTTCGGCTAATTCAATATTAATTTCTGTCAAATGAGATTGTTTTTTTGGTTCACTTACACAAAAATAAAGAATAATAAACAATATATTTGCTAATTATTAGAGAATAGTGGCAATTATTACATTAACATCGGATTTTGGAGTCAAAGATTACTTTGTTTCTAGCGTTAAAGGCGCAATTCTAAAGGAATTGGCCGATGTTACAATTGTAGATATTTCGCATCATGTTAATCCTTATGATTTATCTGAAGCTGCCTATATCATTCGTAATTCTTACGAAGAATTTCCTGAAGGAACTATACATATTATTGGGATTAATGCCTTAAGTACGCCTTATCAAAAGCCAATTTGTGCATTAATCAATCATCATTATTTTATTTGTGCAGATAATGGAATTTTATCCTTGATTTGTCAAAAAAATCAACCAGAAGAAATTTACGAAATCACTGCTTATCCAGAAGGAATAGACAGTCTATTTCCAATGAAAAATTGTTTTGTGCCAGTTGCATGTCACTTGGCGCGTGGCGGAGTTCCGGCTCTTTTAGGGAACAAACGTACAGAAATGAAACAATTGAATGAGTTGAAACCAATTTATCGCGATGATAAATATATCATAGGAAATGTGATTTATATTGATCATTTTGGGAATGTTGTAAGTAATATTTCAAAAGATTTTTTCGATGAAATTGCACAAGACAGAAAATATAAAATTTTGCTTCGTCAAAAAGATTTCTCGATGACCGATATTACTGTTATTTATGAGCATTACAACGAAGTTGTACAAGATTTTAACAAAGAAGTGCAAGCTTTTGGGCGAACATTGTGTTTGTTTAATTCGGCAGGATTCTTAGAAGTTACTTTATACAAAAGTAATCCAACGATATCAGGAGGTGCGAATCAGTTAATGGGATTGAAGAAAAACGATACAATTACAATTGAATTTGAAAATTAACGCTGAGAAAATTTAGTATTAGAGAGTTTACAATAACTATATGACTTATAATTATTTAATATACAAAGCAATACACGTTATCTTCGTGGTAAGTTACTTTGCTGGTTTATTTTACATTGTTCGTTTAATGATTTATCATACAGAAACGCAACAAATGGAAGAACCAAAAAAATCAATTTTGCAGGATCAATATACCTACATGGAGAAAAAATTATGGAATGTAATTACCGCTCCTGCTTTGGTTATTTTGATTACAATGGGATTGAATATGCTTTACAAAAATCAAGGTTTGCTGCATATGCCTTGGATGAAAAGTAAATTGGGAATGATAAGTGTTTTATTAATTTATCATTTTTGGTGCTGGCGAACGTTGAAACAAATTCAAAATAAAGTTTTCAAATACACTTCTGTTCAACTGCGAATGATGAACGAATTGGCAACAATTTTATTATTTGTTATCGTGTTTGCTGTGATTCAAAAAACAGATTTTGGTCGAGATTGGTATTGGTCAATTGTCAGTTTCTTTGGTTGTGGTATACTACTTATGCTTATTGTACGTTTAATTAATCGTAATAATAAAAAATAACATGTGGACGATCTTCAAAAAAGAGTTTTCCAATTTTTATTTAGGCTTCACCGCCTATTTAGCAACCGCGACATTTGTTATCGTTTCGGTTTTGTTCCTTTGGTTTTTTGATAACGAATTCAATGTTTTCAATACGGGAAATGCAACTTTAAATAGTTTTTTCTTTGTCGGACCTTGGATTTTTCTATTCATGATTCCAGCTTTAACGATGAAATTAATCGCGGAAGAGCAAGCAAACGGCACATTATTGTGGTTATTTACACTACCTATAAAAAATAACCAAATTATTTGGGGCAAATATTTAGCAGTCGTTTCAGTTGTCGTTTTTTGTCTGCTTTCAACTTTCTTGTTCATCATTACGTTGCAAGAATTTTTGATGCCTGAACAAGAATTAGATTACGGAACAATTTTTTCTGGCTATTTAGGACTTTTCTTTTTAGGAAACTTATTCGCCGCAATTGGTTTATTTACCTCTTCTATTACCAAGAATCAAGTAATGGCTTATGTTTTGGCGGTTTTCTTTTGCTTCATTATTTTTTATGGATTCGAAAGTTTAGCGTCTTATAATTTACTTGGTTCGATGGATTTCTATGTTCAAAAAATTGGAAGTTTTACACATTACAACCAGTTTTTGAAAGGAATTATTGACACACGAGATTTACTTTACTTTTTGATTTTGATTGGAATTTTAAATCAAATTTCAATCGTTAATCTTGAAAATAAAAAATAGTGCCATGAAAAAATTAAACAAAAAACATCTAATTACTTTCATCGCATTTATCGCGCTTTTTATCATCGCTCAATTTGTTTACACACGAATTGACATGACGAAAGACAAACGTTTTACGTTAACTTCTACAACAGAAAAGTTAGTAGAAAATGTAAAACAACCGCTTAAAATTGAAATTCTTTTGGGTGGAGATTTAACGGGCGATTACAGAATTTTGAAAAACGAAATTCAGTTTTTATTAGACGAACTTCGCGAAAAAAATAGCAATATTTCTTATTCTTTTATTGATCCTGTCGATTTAGGACAAGCCGAATTAGAGCAAAATAAATTGACTCCAGTTCCGATTAAAACCGACAAAGGAATTTTGAATGTTTATCCGTACGCAAAATTAACTTACGGCGACAAATCGACTTATATGGAGGTTTTGGTCAATGACCCTTCTACTCCATTTGATAAATTAGCGTTGGCTTCAACAGAAAAATTAGAATATTTATTTGCCGAAAAAATTCAGAAAGCAACCAATTTTGAGCGCAAAAGAGTTGGTTTTATCGTTCATCATGACGAATTACCAGAAGCTAATATTCAAGGATTAGGTTCTGCTTTGTCAGAAAAATATGATGTTGAGATCTACCTTAATCCAATTGCAAACAAATCGTTTACTTTACAACCTTCTGATTTGGATAGTTTGAAACGTTTTGATGCGTTAATTATCGCAAAACCTACATTACCTTTTTCTGATATGGATAAATTGGTTTTGGATCAATATATCATGAATGGTGGAAAAATGATGATGGCTGTGGAAACTGTCGATGCTGAAATGGATTCTATTTTCCGAAGTGGAAAAATCGTTGCTTTTCCAAGAGATTTGAAGTTAAATGATTTCTTATTCAATTATGGTGTTCGCATTCATCCGGCTGTTATAAAGGATATGAATGGGGCGCAAATTGTTTTGGCTGATGGTGAAACGGCAGGAAATACAAGTTACAATTATTACAATTGGCCTTATTTTGAGTTAGGAATTAAAGGAGAAGAAAACCCAATTACAAGTTCAATCGATCCTGTTTTATTCCAATTTGCAAATCCAATCGAATTACTAAAAAATCCAAATATTAAGCAAACGGTTTTATTGAGTTCTTCTGAACAATCAAGTTTGAAACCTGCTTTAAATTATATTCAATTAAACGAAGTTGAAATCGAGAATCCTGAAGAATATAAAATGGGAAAAATTCCGATGGCAGTTTTGTTAGAAGGTAATTTCAATTCGGCTTATGCTTCGCGTTACGAACGTAAAGAATTTCCGAATTTCAAACCGAAAACTACTGACGGAAAAATGATCGTTATTTCGGACGGAGATGTTTTGAAAAATGCTTTGTGGAGAGGAATTCCGATGCAATTAGGAGAAAATAAATTTTCGGTTCGTCCAGATAATCCAGACGGAAAACCGAAAACATACGCCAACCAAACATTTGTAATGAATGCGATGGATTATTTATTAGGTGATTCTGATTTCTTGGCTCTACGTAATCGTAAATTAGAGATTCCTTTGTTGAGCGAAACAACTGTTTTACAAGAAAAATCTACTTGGCAAATGATTAATCTACTTGTTCCAACTGCTATTATTGCTTTATTAGCTGGAATTGGATTTTGGATTAGAAAGAAAAGATATTCTTAAAAAAACGAATTTCGAAGCTCGAGTTTAGAAATTAATAAAATGCAATAGGGATTGAAGTGGAAATCCTTTTTTGATAACTAAACGAAGTCGAAGTTTGAGAAAAAGATTGCAACGAAAAGCCCGCCCGAAGGGATTGCCCAAAATTAAAAAAACCTCAAGTAAATAACTTGAGTTTTTTTTAGTTTTAAATAAAAGAATTACCTATTTTTAATTCACACTAATATGAATTAAAATTTAATGAACAATCTATATAAATTTATTTTAACCTTATTACTAACCTTTACAATTCCTATTTTATTATATAGTCAAATTCACGTAAAAGAAACTTCTACTGGAAATGGCTCTGGAGCTAATTGGAATAATGCTATCTCATATGAAAATTTAACTAATAACATAAATTCAATAACTAATAGAAATACAAACATTTCAATAAAATTATATCAAGGTAATTTCTCTGCTAGGAATGTTATTGATTTTCGCGGTTTTTTTAAAGTTGAAATAACAGGTGGTTATATATATGAAATTGATCCAGAAACAGGTGGTTGGTTAGAAAGAACTGGTAATGAAACAACATCGGTTATTAATGGTCAAAATGCAACAAAGCTGTTTAAGTTTGAAAATAATTTAGAAGTAACATTAAAAAATTTCACTTCTAAAAATGCTAATTCTACATCATTAACAGAAAAAGGTTCTTCTGCTTCTTTTATTAATTCTCCTAATCTAACATTGAATTTAGAAAATATTATTTTTGCAGAAAACAATTTATCTAATACAAGCTCAGTTTATATAAATAATATAAATGAAATAAAAACCGATTTTGTCCAATTTAATGACAACAGGGCTATAAACAATTCTACAAATAATGGTAGTGCTTTTTATATAGAAAATGTAAATAAAGTAACTTTAGAAAATACCACTTTTAAAAATAATTCTTCATCTTCAAATGGTGCTGCTTTATATTTGAAAAATCTTGATAATGTAAAAATTGAACAAATTGTTGGTAATAATACTTCGAGTACTGATGTTTATAATTTTGAAAATAATATAAGTTTAGAAAATGGTGGAGCTATCTATAATAATAATAGTAATCTAACTTTAACTGCTATTTATTTCAAAGAAAATGAAAGTAGAAAAAATGGTGGAGCTATTTATAGCACACCAAACTCTAAAAACTATCTAAATAGAATTCATTTCATTGGAAATAAAGCAATAATTGGTGGAGCTATTTATAATGAAAGTAATTCAGATTTTAAAATTATTAGCTCTTTATTCTATAATAACAGAGCGTCTAATTATGCTGGTGCTATATTTAACAAAAAAAATCTTCTGATTACTAATGCAACTATTGTAAATAATTCTAACTCTGCTATCGTATATGCTCAAAATTCTAAAAATATCATCTATAATAGTATTTTCTATATAAATGGGAGAACAGGCAACTTAAATAAAGACATTTCTTCTGAAATATTAAATGATAATTCAGCTACAAATGATATCCAAAATAATATTGTAGAGGATTACTCTACCGCAAATAACATTAGAGGAAATCCTAAATTTGTAAATGACAATTCTGATTTTACTCTACAAATTTCTAGTCCAGCTTTCAATACAGGAAGTGAACGTTTATTTCAACAAATCGCAGGAGGTGCTACTTCTCTTTTTCATGATATTGACAAAAGAAATAGATATTATGGATTATCTGTAGATATGGGTGCTTATGAATTAACTTTTGATATCAATACACTTTTTCCTGATTGTCCAAATATTATATCTCCATATGATAATGAAGAAAATGTTATTTTGAAACCTAGTCTTAAATGGGAAAAAATAAATAATGCTAATCAATATAATTTAATAATTCAAGAAGATAATCAGAGTGATCCAACAATTCAAACTGATGTTTTAGATAATTCCACACCAAGCAATAATACTATTACATTTTCTCAAATAGCAAACGATTTAACACCCAACACTTGGTATAATGTAAAAATACACCCAGAAAATACATTAATAGGAATGAAACGTGAAACTTGTCCTGTTTTTAGATTTAAAACAATGGATGTACCTACCATTCCAAATTGTACAACAGCAACATTACCTGCAAATGGAGAATCAAATGTTTCATTAAATCCGACAATTAAATGGAATAAAATCGCAAATGCCACTTCCTATCAATTAATCATTGGAACATCCCAAAATGGAAATGATATTTTGGAAATAAATTTAGGTAACGTTGATACATATACTATTTCTACTTCATTATCTTATAATATGACTTATTATGTAAGAGTAATAGCAATTAATAATATTGGTCCTGCAATATCTTGTTCTAATATTTCATTTACTACTTTACTACCTCCTGATCCGTGTGAAAAAGTTAAACTATCATTAAAAATTACAAAAAATGAAGTTACAGTAAATGTTACTAATGCTAATCAACCTATTAAATACCGAATAGATAATGGACAATGGACGACATCCAACACATTTACTGATGTTTCTAAAGGCTTACATAAAATCGAAATACAAACTGCTGAAGGTTGTATTAAAGAGATATTATTTGAAATCCCCAATTTTTATAATTTCATCTCGCCAAACAATGATGGAAAAAATGACGAAATTGATTTTTCATTCCTTAAATTAAAAGAAAAATCTTCTGTTTTAATCGTTGATCGTTTCGGAAAAACTGTATTCAAAGACAATGGAGAAAATAATTTTATTTGGAAAGGAAAACAAGCCAACGGAATGAACTTACCAACAGATACTTATTGGTATTATTTAGAATGGAATGAACTAAATTCTGAAACAAAAAACAAATTACAAGGCTGGATTTTACTCAAAAATAAATAACAAAAAAAACCTCTCAAATTCTGAGAGGTTTTTATATGTAAAGTTGTGACGATTTTACTCTAAGTGCATAAACGCTTTTTTACTCAAAAGGCGCTCTTCGCTTTCTACGTGGTTATCATCAGGCACACAACAATCCACCGGACAAACTGCCGCACATTGTGGTTCTTCGTGGAAACCTTTACATTCAGTACATTTATCGGGAACAATGTAATAAACCTCATCACTCACAGGATCTTGCACCGCATCAGCGTCAAAAGTTGCGCCGTCTACGTTTACAATTGTTCCGCTAAGAGAAGTTCCATCAGAATATTTCCAATCTACCGCAGCTTCATAAATCGCGTTATTTGGACATTCTGGCTCACAAGCTCCACAATTTATACATTCATCTGTAATAATTATAGCCATTGTATCTGTTTTTTTATTTCCTACATTTGCAACTACAAAATTACATTTAATTTTCAGAAAAAATGACATTTGAACAAAGGATTTCAGCATTTAACGAATTGGGGCAGTTTTTTAATTTTATTATAAATAATGATTCGATTAAAGACACAGAACTGACAGAAAAATTCGAGAATTGGAAAGAAGAAGCTGAATATGCAGTGAGCGATGCAGAAGCCTACAACAATTGGTTTACAAAAGATAATATTACGTTAGCCTTGAAAAGTTGGGCAGAAGCTTTAACGGAAGAAAATTTATTGGCTTGGTCGAAAGATTATCCTTTTGCTGAAACGCAAAAAAATGTCGGAATTATCATGGCTGGGAATTTACCTTTGGTTGGTTTTCATGATTTACTTTCTGTTGTTATTTCTGGAAATAATTCGTTGATTAAAACTTCGTCTAAAGATGATAAATTAATCAAATTAGCGATAAAATATTTGTATTCGATTGATGAAAATTTCAAATCGATTATTCAAACTGTTGAACGATTAGAAAATTTTGATGCAGTTATTGCAACTGGAAGTAATAATACGGCACGCTATTTTGAACAATATTTTGGTAAAGTTCCTAACATTATTCGTAAAAATAGAACTTCAGTTGCTGTATTAAATGGTTCGGAAACTGATGAAGAGTTGAAAAAATTGGGTAACGACATATTTATTTATTTTGGATTAGGTTGCCGAAATGTGACGAAACTTTATGTAAAAGATGAAGCGCAATTACCAAAAATATTCGAAGCTATTTTTTCATGGGGCGATGTGATTAATCATCCTAAATATGCAAATAATTACGATTACAATCGTGCAATATTTTTGTTAGGAAAAGATGAATTTTTAGACAATAATTTTGTTCTAATGAAAAAAGATACAGCTTTACATTCTCCTATTGCAGTTGTAAATTTTGAAGTTTATGAAGATGTGAATGATGTAAAAAATTATTTGATCGAAAATGAGAATCAAATACAATGCGTGGTTGGAAACGATATGAAAGACAATTCGAATTATGTTGAATTTGGGCAAACTCAATTTCCGAAATTAACTGATTATGCCGATAATATTGATACGCTGAAATTTTTGGCGGAGTTATAAATATTAGAAAGCTAAAATTTATACTTATTAAAAACAATTAATATGTCTTGTTGAACTCGTTTCAACATCACAGTCAAATTATAAATAAACAAAAAGAGAATNNATTCTCTTTTTGTTTATTTATTAAAATGTCGCTGCTCCTGCAGTTTCATTTTCTAATTTTCGATTGATACTTGTTTTCTTACCTGTAGCAAAATCAAAACTCAAACCAACGACAAACATCGATTTGTTGTTCCAAATTTTTCCTACACGAGAATAATCCACATATTGTTTATCCATCGTTTTTTGCTTGTAAGTCGACGGCATTCCAATCCAATACATTCCAGTAGAAAAAGTCCAATTATTGTATTTATAACTTGCAAAAGCATGGTTCATGTTTTCTTGTGTGTACAACAAAGCTCCGCCTAATGTGTAATACGGAATATTAAATTGATAATCTACACGAAAGTTTTTGTAAACAGATGATAATGCAAAATAATTTCCGATATAATCATTCTTCAAAATTCTACCATCTTTCGTTTTGAAACGTTCTGTTGCTGGCGCTACATTCACTTTTACAGTTAAAATATCTGTTCCAAAAGGTTTGATAGAACCTGTAATTTGAACACCGTAACGTTGCGAATTTTGAGCATTCTCGTAGGTTAATTTATATCCTTCTACATTTCCATTTATGATATTTTGCAAATACAATTGATTAATTGGATCTTTTGTATAATGATAAAATGCATTTGTATTTAAATCAAAATATTTTGAATTGAAAGAGTAAATCAAATTATTTCCAAACGATTTCTGAATGGTTAAATACGGATTTCCTTCTTGTGTAATGTTTTCTACAACCTGAATCACGTTTTTACTCAATGCCGAATTCCAAGGACTGGTTGGTTTGTATGAACTCGAAAAACGTAAATTTTGATTCTTCGCTAATTCATAACCCAATACTAATTTTGGTGTAAACGTCCACGTATCTGTGTTTGTATCTTCATTCTTGTTATGAACATTCGTTAATCCAACACCCAAACGATATGACAACTTTTTCGCTTTTCCAGAATATTCAGAATAGATATATTGTTCTAAATAATTTACTTTATTATTCGAAGGACCATTTAAGTTTTCTAATTTATTATCAATTGAATTATTCGAAATTCGATAACCAGAATTTAATTTTCCTTTCTCGAAACTATGTGTATACGCTATTTCTCCTACAATTCCTTTTTGATCAGCTTCTAAATTTGTCAAATAATTATATTGTTCAGCACCAGAAATTGTTTCCCATTCGCGCGTTTCGTCAATCGATTTCGTTGTATACATCGATCCAACTACATTTAAACTTAACTCATCTTTCTTTCCTAATTTTCTCGAATAATAAAGATCTAATGTTGGTTTTGAATAATTAGAATTAGAATGTTTATAGGTTGAATGATTGTTTAATAAACTATTTTGATAGAACAAACTTGTTCCATTCGCATAAGCAAAACTCGAACTGATATTCATATCCAACTTTGCTTGAAAAGCATATTTATCCGAATCCGAATTGGTATATCGCAATGCAATTGTTTGATCCGTATATCCAAAATATTCGTTGCGCTGATTTTCTGTTCTGTAATGAATATTATTTAAGTTATAATCATAAATATTCATCGAAGTACGATCTTTATAATCTCTCAGATAAATGTTATACTCTAATCCAAAGTTACTTTTTCCTTTCGTAAAATTCGCATAAGCAGAACCATTTATAAAACCTGTTGTAAACGCCGAAGTGAGATCCGCACCATATACATAACCATTTTCTGGATTACGCGTAATCAAATTCACCACTTGATCTGCACGATTTGCATAACGCGCTGGCGGAATATCAAAATACTCAACACGCACCACATCTTGCGGTTTCACAGCACGAATTTGATTATCTGTTGCCTCAATTCCATTAATCAATAACAAAGTCGTTCCACCTTTTGTACTTTGTATCGTATTCGAAATTGGATCAACTTGTAATTCTGGTAACGTATTTAACAAATCTTTTGCGTAACGCGCTTTTTCCAACGCTTCTTTATCGAAGGTATAAACTGTTTTGTCCGCAAACATTTTTTTGCGTTGCGATTGAACTAAAACTTCTTTTATTTCGATTGGATTATAGTCGGTTGAGTCCTGCTTTTCATCTTGTCCAAAAGCAAAAATTCCTGATAATGTAACAGCAAGTACAAAAAATTTCTTCATGGTTAATTCTTCTATTAAGAGTTAGTGTATATTTATATGACGCATGAAGAACAAATAAGTTACATAAGAATTGCAATTATTTTTGATAACTTTACGCTAAACAAGATTTTTGAGTTTGAAAAAATTATTTCTTTTTATCGCACTTTTTACAAGTTTCAATTTATTATATGCGCAAGAGCAAGCCGAACGTTCGTTGACAGAATATCGTGTCGAAAGTTTTCAAACGCCTTTAGTTACGAAAAAAATGCTATACGATTGGTTAGGAAAATGGGACAATGTTTTGTACACTGAAAACAATCAACCGTTGTTAGTTTGGTCAAATAAAAATATCATTAATGAATCAAATGAAACTTTTACTTTGATTGCATCGAGTGTAGAAAATGATGAAGAAATGTATGGAACTGTTCAGATTTTGACAAGCAAAAAACAAGATGCTTTAGCGAAAGATTCTCCTTTTAGAGAATATTTAAACGAGTTTCTAAAAACCATTTCGAAGAAAGAAAATAAAAACAAAAAGTTTTATAAAGAATATATTAAGGTGATTTATTAAAACTATATCATAAAAAAATCCTTCAAGAAAAACTTGAAGGATTTATATTTTTATAGGAATTAAATTTCTTAATTATTTCGTTTGAAAAAAGAATCGACAAACTCCATTTTATTGAAAGCTTGTAAATCATTGATTCCTTCACCAACACCAATATATTTAACTGGAATCTGAAATTGATCTGAAATCCCAATTACTACTCCTCCTTTTGCTGTTCCATCTAATTTTGTAACCGCTAAAGAAGAAACTTCTGTTGCTTGTGTAAATTGTTTCGCTTGTTCAAAAGCATTTTGACCTGTAGAACCATCTAACACTAATAAAACTTCGTGAGGCGCATCAGGAATTACCTTTT
Source organism: Empedobacter sp. UBA6305 (assembly GCF_002440405.1). Lineage (NCBI taxonomy): Bacteria > Pseudomonadati > Bacteroidota > Flavobacteriia > Flavobacteriales > Weeksellaceae > Empedobacter > Empedobacter sp. UBA6305. Next base: position 22,510 of record NZ_DJTP01000020.1, read on the forward strand.
GCATCACACGTTTTATTTTAGTTAACTCGTTCATCAAGTTAATTTTGTTATGCAAACGTCCTGCTGTGTCAATCAAAACAACATCTGCATTTTGCGCAACTGCCGACTGAATGGTATCAAATGCAACCGAAGCAGGATCAGAACCCATCGCTTGTTTTACAATTGGTACACCTGCACGATCCGACCAAATTACCAACTGATCTACAGCTGCCGCACGAAACGTATCTGCCGCACCAAGAACTACTTTAAGTCCTTGAGATTTGAACTGAGAAGCCAATTTACCAATCGTCGTTGTTTTTCCAACTCCATTTACTCCGACCACCATAATAACATATGGCACATCTTTCTTTGGAATCGAAAAACCATTTGTATCTTCGATATTATTCTCGGAAAGTAAGCCTGCAATTTCTTCGCGAAGAATTAAATCTAACTCAGAAGTCGAAACATATTTATCACGCTCTACGCGTTCTTCTATTCGACGAATAATTTTGATCGTTGTTTCAACGCCGACATCAGAAGAGATCAATACTTCCTCTAAATCATCTAAAACCTCATCGTCTACTTTAGATTTACCTACTACAGCGCGACTGATTTTATCGAATAGAGAAGTTTTAGATTTTTCTAATCCTTCATCTAATTTTTCTTTGCTTTCTTTACCTAATATCTTTTTGAACCAACTCATTAATAAGCTAAATTTCTTAAAATTTTGTACGAAGATACATAAAATATAAGGAAATAAAAAAGCCGCCCTGAAAACGAGGCAGCTCAATTAACCTTAAATATTTTTTGTTAAGGAGATGATTTGATTATTTCGTGAAGAAAGAATCTGCTTCATCAGCGTTAACTACTTTTTCAACAAATACGTAAGCTCCAGATTTTGGAGATTTTACCATTTTGATAACTTTGGTCATTTTTTTAGACCCAGTTTGTAGGGTTGCTACCGTTTTCTTTGCCATCGTCTAAAATTTTATTATTTAATCTCCTTGTGAATTGTATACTTTTTCAATACTGCGTTGTATTTTTTCAACTCAATACGATCTGGAGTATTTTTTTTGTTTTTAGTTGTGATATAACGAGACATTCCTGGCATACCACTTTCTTTATGCTCTGTACATTCTAAAATAACCTGTACTCTGTTTCCTTTTTTTGCCATGGTGTCTTAAATTATTTGATTAAACCTTCTTTACGTGCACGTTTAACAGCCTCATCAACTCCTAATTTGTTGATTGTTTTTAAACCGTGTGCAGAAACTCTTAATGTAATCCACTCACCAGTTTCTGGCATAAAAAATCTCTTTTTGAACAAATTCACTTCAAAAGTGCGTTTTGTTTTATTATTAGCATGAGAAACATTGTTTCCCACTAATCTCTTCTTACCTGTAATTTGACAAATTTTTGACATCTTATTTTGTATTGTCCTATTTTAAACGGAGTGCAAAGTAACAAATTATATATTACTTATACAACTCTTTAGGTTATTAATTTTATATTTTTTTCTTATTTTGTTTATATAACAACTTCTGCGCAAGAGTATAAGCCAAGATAATTCCCATTACCAACAGCGCTATCCTCGCGATTACATCGCCATATTTTGTATAAAACGTTAATTCACTATTCATTAAAATTGTACCATTTAAGGCACCCTGCTCTCCATATGGTAAAGACTTCATTATATCTCCTCGCTGATTAACGAAAGCCGAAATACCTGAATTTGCAGATCTAACGATAGCGCGTCTATTTTCAATAGCTCTCAAATTACCATATAATAGTAATTGACGATGACCATCGGTAGAGCCCCACCAAGAATCGTTGGTCATTGTGAATATAACATTTGCGCCTTCTCTCACATATTCTGTCGTATAGTCTCCGTAAATAGATTCGTAACATATAACCGGAGCAACAGTAGCGTTGTTTGTTTTATTCTTGAAAACAGAACGATGAGGTTGAATCCCCAACGTTTTTGTTGTGCCGCCAAAGTTAAGCATAAATTCTCCAATAATTGGCATTAAAATGTTTCGATATGGAAAAATTTCTACTCCAGGTACTAATTTACTCTTATGATAAACTTCTATTGAATCGTTTCCACTTATCTGCAAAGCCGAGTTATAAGCGTCGTACCACGTAATTCCATCTCTCATAACAGATGCTGTTTCCGATGCTAAAGATTGCATTGGATAAATTCGCATGATAGATGCTCCTGTTACAAAATGTAAATCTTTTTTGGTTTTTGTCCATTGCTGAATGTCTTGTATAATTAAATCATCATACATATTATCAAAAATCAAGGCAGATGATCCAGGTACGGCAGTTTCTGGTGCAACAACAAATTGAGTTTTTGGTTGAATATTTTTCAATGCCAATTGTTTCAATTCGTCATAAATCTGCAAACCATCTTTCATATACTTTTCGTTGTAAGGATCAAGATCTGGCTGAAGAACTAACACATCAAGCGCTTTTCCTTTTTCTTCGTAATTCGCATAAATAATATAAGAAATACCAATTGGAACAGCGATTAATAATCCAGCGTAAATACCTAATTTGTTTAGATATCTCATTTCTTTCTTATTAATATAAGCCGTCAAATAATAGAATACTGTAATATTAACTAACCAAATCCAAAGTGCTCCTCCAAAAGTTCCTGTGTACTCGTACCATTGCACCCATTCGTAATATTTTGCAAAACCATTTCCAAGGTTAAACCAAGGCCAAGTTAGTTCCCAATTCAAGGTTAGTTTGTCAAAACTCATCCAAATCGCAGGAAGAAAAACCAATCCATATAGATTACCAGCTTTGGTTTTAACGAAATGATACAACTGAAAAACAATTGACATAAACAAGGAATTCGCCACAACTGGAATCAAATAAGCGCTCCACGAATTGTGCAAATCTCCATTCGCGTCCGTTTCTTGTGCATAATGCAACCACCAAATTACAATCGCATTCCAAATAAAGAAAGCTAAAAACGAAAGTCCGAAAATTTTGCGTCCTTTTTTCTTGAATTCTGCGCGTTGCGTGATTTGATGTTCTGCCAACATCAAGGGTACAAATCCTATAAATAATAACAATGGAAAGCCGTGCGATGGCCAACCTGCTGTTAATAATAATCCTGATAAGATTGCGTATGCAATGTATTTTTTCATGTCACAAATTTATAATTTCATCATTCAATAACCGATGATATTTGTTTGGAATATTTTATAAATCATTTTGGATGAGAACCTGAAACAAGTTCAGGTTGACTTTCCTTGTCATGTTGAACTCGTTTCAAGTTCTCATTCAGTTTTAATATATAATATGCGTATCGATATAATAATTTGGATTAATTGTTACATCAATCGCTTTTGTAATTGTTAAATTATTGATTGTTTGCCAATTAGTCGTTGGATTGATGGTGAAATCAGAATCTTTCAAACGTAAAGGCATTGCAAATCCATCCACAACGTTTGTATAGCGATATTCAACTTTGTTTCCATTTTGTTTAAGTTCTAAAGTCGGTACTTTAACTGTTCTTAAATATTGATTGAAAAAAGCGTTCAGATTTAAACCAGAAAACTTCGCAATATAATTTTCGATTTGCTCTGTAGTTACAGTTTGATGATAAAATTCTTTGTTTAATCCACGCAACATTTGTCTGAATTTTTCATCATTATTCATCCAAGTTCTCAACGTGTGAATCATATTTGCACCTTTATAGTACATATCACCACTACCCTCTTGGTTTACGCCATACACGCCGATAATTGGAATATCATTTTGGATTGCCTTTCTCGTTCCACGCACATATTCGCTTGCCGCATCTTTTCCATAATAAGTTTCTGTGAACAAAGTTTCCGAATAAGCCGTAAACGCTTCGTGAATCCACATATCTGCCACATCCTTTTCGGTAATATTATTCCCAAACCATTCGTGACCAGCTTCATGAACGATGATAAAATCCCATTTCAATCCCCAGCCAGAACCTGATAAATCACGACCTAAATAACCATTCTCGAATTTATTTCCGTACGCAATTCCAGATTGATGCTCCATTCCTAAATGCGGAGCTTCTACAATCTTGAAAGAATCTTCGTAAAAAGCATAAGGTCCAAACCAATATTCAAAACTTTTCAACATCAATTTTGCTTGTTCAAACTGCGATTTTGCTTTATCTATATTATAATCTAACACATAATAATCTAAATCCAATTTACCTTTTTCGCCTTCGAAAGTATCTTTGAAATTGACATAATGTCCGATATAAGGAATGATATTATAATTATTGATTGGATTAACAACTTTCCATGTAGAAGTTGTTTTACCATTTTTCTCTTTTTTAGAAACTAATCGTCCATTACCAACTCCTACCAAATTTTTTGGTGTGATAATTTCCAATTCCATTCCATTATCTGGTTCATCGCCTAAATAATCTTTGTTCGGAAACCAAGCACTTGCACCCAAACCTTGCACGGCAACAGACATCCAATCGCGACCTTTTTCATCTTTCGCAAAAATCCAACCACCATCCCAAGGTGCTCTCACCGCAACACGAGGATTTCCATTGTATTCTAATTCTAATTGATTCGACGTATTCTTGATATTTTTTCCGACATTAATAAAATAAACATTTCCATCACGTTTGAAATCAGAAATTTTCTTTCCATTCAATTTTACAGCCGAAACCATCATCGGATCTTGTAAATCTATCTGCAATAAATCTGATTGTTGAGGAGCAATTTTATCAAACGTAATTGTCGTTTTTCCTTTTATCGATTTTGACTGATAATCTGGTTCTACACTTACTTTATATTTTTTAACATCCCACCAATTTCGGAATTCATTATTCGTTCCGCGAAGCGAATCTTGTCGCGTAAACTCTTGTTTGTTATTAAGTACTTGTGCATTTGTTGTTATCGAGATCAAGCCAAGTAATAGTACTAATTTCTTCATAGTCATTTTTAAAACATATCAAAAATAAGATTATATATTTGATAAATAAGCCAAAAAGCTATGATTACAGAAAAATTTAAGGAAAGAATAAATTATTTAAAAAATAATCACTTAATCGTTGAAGCATTGTACGAAATTTTAGATGAATTGAAATTAAAACATAATGCTTTTACAGGTTTTACGTTTCGAGAAGAAATCGATCCAAAAGGTTTTTTATTGACTGCAGAAGGTGAAGAAAAAACAGGAATTACAATTCGTGTTCCGCGTAATATTCTTGATTTTGATTTAGTATTACTTTCCAATGTTTTGATGCACGAAATGGTACATGTTTTTCAGCGTTCGGGCGAAAATCAAATTGAATTGCGAGAAGAACGCGAATGGCAAGCGTATACAGAAATGATTTTTCATAAACAATTTCCAAACGTTCCTCCATTGACTAATTTTTACATCAAACAATTTGGCGAAAAAGCGTTGACGTATTATAACCGAATGCCAGATAACATGAAAACGAAATATGCGAATGAAAAAACTGATTTAGAAAAAATTCTGCAAACGATTTACGATAAAGAGAATAAACTAAAAGAAGAACCAAAACCTGAAAATAATACTGAAACAATTTCTTGGCAAGATTTCGAGAAAGTTGATATGAGAATTGGGACAATTATCAGTGCAAATAATTTTCCGAAAGCAAGAAATCCTGCTTATCAGTTAGAAATTGATTTTGGTCCGTTAGGAATCAAGAAAAGTTCGGCACAAATTACATCGCTTTATAACAAAGAAGAATTGATTGGAAAACAAATAATGGCTGTGGTTAACTTTCCGAAAAAACAAATTGCCACTTTTATGAGCGAATGTCTCGTGATGGGCGTTTATGGAAATAATAATGATGTTATTCTCTTGAATCCCGAACGAAAAGTTGAAAACGGAAGTAAGATTGGGTAATATTGAGATTGAGACTAAGACTGAGATAAAGTTTGAGTTTAAGTATATAACTTAACGCTGACATTTTATCAACCAATAAACTGACTTTTTTATCGATAAATAATCAAATCATTAATCATAATCTGACAACCTGACATCTAAAATCTATTGGATGTCATTTTTTTTATGTTGGCACAAAGATTGACTATTCTGGTGTAGCATCATTTTTGATGATGTGTAAAAGTTTAAAATAAATCATTAATAATATAAAAAATAACTAAACAATATGAGCAAAATAATCGGAATCGACTTAGGTACAACGAACTCTTGTGTTTCTGTAATGGAAGGTAGCGAGCCAGTTGTAATTCCAAATGCAGAAGGTAAAAGAACTACTCCATCTATCGTAGCATTCGTAGAAGGAGGAGAAATTAAAGTTGGTGATTCAGCAAAACGTCAAGCTGTAACAAACCCAAAGAAAACGATTTATTCTATTAAACGTTTCATGGGAACTAAATTTAATAATGATGCAGATGAAATCGGTCGTGTTCCTTATTCAGTTGTAAAAGGAAACAATGATACGCCAGCAGTTGATATTGATGGACGTAACTATACTCCACAAGAAATCTCAGCAATGATTTTACAAAAAATGAAAAAAACTGCTGAAGATTATTTAGGACAAGAAGTATCAAGAGCGGTAATTACTGTACCAGCTTATTTTAACGATGCTCAACGTCAAGCAACTAAAGAAGCTGGTGAAATTGCAGGTCTTAAAGTAGAACGTATTATCAACGAGCCTACTGCTGCTGCATTAGCTTACGGATTAGACAAAGCAAACTCAGATAAAAAAATCGTTGTTTACGATTTAGGTGGTGGTACTTTTGACGTATCTATCCTAGAATTAGGTGACGGTGTATTCGAAGTGTTATCTACAAACGGTGATACACACTTAGGAGGTGATGATTTTGATGATGCAATCATCAATTGGTTAGCTTCTGAATTCCAAGCGAAAGAAGGTGTAGATTTGAAAAAAGACGCAATGGCTTTACAACGTTTACGTGAAGCTGCTGAAAAAGCTAAAATCGAATTATCTTCTTCTGCTCAAACAGAAATTAATTTACCATACGTTACAGCTAACGAAACAGGACCAAAACACTTAGTAGAAACTTTAACTCGTTCTAAATTTGATCAGTTAACAGAAGATTTAGTACGTCGTTCTATGGAGCCTTGTAAAAAAGCGTTATCTGATGCAGGTTTATCAATCAACGATATCGACGAAGTTATCTTAGTTGGTGGATCTACACGTATGCCAAAAATCCAAGAAGAAGTAGAAAAATTCTTCGGTAAAAAACCATCTAAAGGAGTTAACCCAGACGAGGTTGTTGCAATTGGTGCAGCTATCCAAGGAGGTGTTTTAACAGGTGATGTAAAAGACGTATTATTATTAGACGTTACACCATTATCTTTAGGTATCGAAACTTTAGGAGGAGTATTCACAAAATTAATTGAAGCGAATACAACAATTCCAACTAAAAAATCTGAAGTTTTCTCAACTGCAGTTGACAATCAACCAGCAGTAACATTAAGAATTGGTCAAGGAGAGCGTCCATTATTCAACGATAACAAAGAAATCGGACGTTTTGACTTAGTAGATATTCCACCAGCACAAAGAGGTGTTCCTCAAATCGAAGTAACATTTGATATTGATGCGAATGGTATCTTAAGTGTATCTGCAAAAGATAAAGGAACAGGAAAAGAGCAATCAATCAAAATTGAAGCTTCATCTGGATTATCTGATGCTGATATTGAAAGAATGAAAAAAGAAGCACAAGAAAATGCTGCAAAAGACGAAGAAGCAAAAAACAAAATTGAAAAAGTAAATGCTGCTGACGCGTTAATTTTCCAAACGGAAAAACAATTGACTGAGTACGGAGATAAAATTCCTGCTGACAAAAAACAACCAATTGAAGAAGCTTTAGCTGAGGTTAAATCTGCTCACGCTGCTCAAGACGTTGCTGCAATTGATGCTTCTATGGAAAAATTAAATACAGCTTGGAATGCTGCTTCACAAGAAATTTATGCTGCAATGAACGAAGGTCAAGAAGGTGGTGCACAAGCGCAACCAGGAGCTGATCAAGGTCAAGCAAAAAATGATGGTGTTGAAGACGTAGACTTCGAAGAAGTTAAATAATAGAATTTCATTTATCAATAGGAAAGCCTCGCATTGCGAGGCTTTTTTATGTTTATTAATATAAATAGTTTATTTTTTAAATCATCTCGGTTTCATATAATACAAAAAATCCACTTAAATGATTTTAAGTGGATTTTTTGTATTATAAATTTTATATTTTACTGATGTTGTTGTGCATCAATTACAGCAATGGTAACCATATTCACAATTTCGCGAACAGTACTATCCAATTGTAACAAATGAATTGGTTTTTTCATTCCGATCAAAATTGGTCCAACCGCTTCTATATTTCCTAATTCTTGTAATAATTTATACGAAATATTCGCTGATTCAAGATTTGGAAAAACTAACGTATTCGCATGCGTTCCTGCTAATTTAGAAAACGGAAAATTACTTTGTAATTTCTCTTTATTCACTGCGAAATTTGCCTGAATATCACCATCAACAATAATTTCTGGATGATTTTTATGTAAATAATTTACCGCATTCTGAACTTTAGAAACCGTTTCTCCTTTATTAGATCCAAAGTTTGAATAAGACAATAATGCAATTTTCGGTTCAATTTTAAACTTCTTAATCGTTTCGTTAAATTGCAATGTAATGTTGACCAAATCCTCTGAAGTCGGATCTAAATTAACCGTTGTATCACCTAAGAAAACAGGTCCTTTTTCTGTCAACATCATATACATACTCGCAACTTTTTGTCCTTGTTCCGCTCCAATTAATTCTAAAGCTGGACGAATAGCTTGCGAATAATTTTTCGTCATTCCCGAAATCATTGCATCTGCATAACCAAACTCAACCATACATGATCCAAAATAATTACGATCTCTTAATAGTTTTTTCGCGTCAGATTTTGAGATTCCTTTTCGTTGACGTTTCGAGTAAATAAAATCAACGAATTGATTGTATCTATCCGAATCTTCTTCGGCGTTTGTATCAACAATTTCAACATCTTCCAAATCCAACATATAATCTTTAATCATTTGTTGAATTTTATTTTTCTTTCCTAAAATAATTGGAATAGCGATTTTTTCTTCCTTTACAATTTGAGCTGCACGAAGAATTTCGAAACGATCCCCTTCAGCAAAAACAACACGTTTTGGATTTGATTTCGCCGTTTGTGTCAAATTACGCATAATCGTACTTTCTTTTCCGATTCGCTTAATCAAAGACAATTTATATGCTTCGAAATCTGTAATCACATTTTTTGCAACTCCTGTTTCGATTGCTGCTTTTGCTACTGCAGCCGAAACCTCTGGTAACAAACGTGGATCATTAGGTTTTGGAATAATATAATCTTTCCCGAATTTGATTGAATGATTATTGTAAGCTTGCGTTACCACTTCTGGAACTGGTTCTTTTGCCAATTCTGCAATTGCACGAACAGCAGCAATTTTCATTTCCTCATTAATTGTCGTCGAACGAACATCTAACGCTCCTCTAAAAATATACGGAAATCCAAGTACATTGTTCACCTGATTTGGATAATCAGAACGCCCAGTTCCCATAATAATATCTTGACGCGTCGCAACTGCTAAATCGTATGCTATCTCTGGATTTGGATTTGCCATTGCCAACACAATCGGATTTTCTGCCATTGTATTCAACATATCTGCTGACAAAACATCTGCCGCCGATAAACCGATAAAAACATCTGCATCTTTCACAGCATCTGCCAATGTCGAAATATCACGATCAGTTGCCCATTCTGCTTTAGAAGGATCAAGATTATCTCTATCAGAACGAATAACACCTTTACTATCCAACATCACGATATTCTCTTTCGTTGCTCCAACAGAAATATACATTCCTGTACACGAAATCGCCGCAGCACCAGCTCCGTTCACTACAATTTTGACTTTAGAAATATCTTTTCCTTGTAATTCACATGCATTAATTAACGCTGCACCAGAAATAATAGCTGTTCCGTGTTGATCGTCGTGCATAACTGGAATATTCATTTCAGCTTTCAAACGTTTCTCAATTTCGAAACATTCAGGCGCTTTGATATCCTCTAAATTGATTCCACCAAAAGTCGGCTCTAAAGCTTTTACCGTATTGATAAATTCATCAACATTTTTTGTATCCAATTCGATATCGAAAACATCAATATCAGCAAAAATTTTGAACAAAAGACCTTTACCTTCCATCACCGGTTTTGAAGCTACTGCACCTATGTCTCCCAAACCTAAAACGGCTGTTCCGTTACTAATTACAGCAACCAAATTTCCTTTTGCTGTGTACTTATAAGCATTTTCTGGATCTTTTTCAATCTCTAAACAAGGCTCCGCAACACCTGGTGAATAAGCAAGCGATAAATCACGTTGCGTATTCGTAGGTTTTGTAGGCACTACTGCAATCTTTCCTGGTTGACCCATCGAATGGTAATTCAATGCATCTTTCTTACGATTGTCATTCATTTCTCTGTGGTTTATATTTTTTCAAAATAAATTTAGGCAAAATATATTCAACCCACTTATGACAGATGTTAGATTTTGATATTTTATTAAAATAAATTATCGAGTTATACAATTTTGAAGTTAATAATTATGAGGTTGATAAATTAAAAATTAAATCGAGTGGTAAACATAACTTGAGTTGGTCTCAACTTATAGATAAATCGTTGTTCATAATTGGAAGAAAAACTGTTTTGAGAAAAATATTTTTCATTAAAAAGATTATAAGCAGACAATTCAAAATCTATTTTCTTCTTTTTTAATGAATAACGATACATTAAATCTCCGAAAGTTGAATTTGGATTTAATCTTGAATCATCATTAACATACAAATCAAAATTAAGTTTTATATAATGCTGATCTGCAGGAAAAAAATGTAATCCTATTTGGTGGATTTGATTGGTGATTGAACGTGATTCAGATTCCTTTGAAAACTTATTTTTATAATTTGTTAAACCGTATTTATATTCAAAAGTCATCCAACTTAATAATCTGAAAGATGCATCAAAATTAGAAGTTAAAATGGTATTGTGAATTTCGATTAAATCATCATTTAATAATTGATCGTAGGTTGTAAAATTATAACCTCCAGCTAAATTAAATGTTGTCTTAATTTTAGAAAAATATTGACTTATTTTAGCATTAACAGAATGTGTTTTTTGATGATTTTTTAAGTTCAAAGCTTCTAAAACTGTACTTGCATCCGCATTATAGCTGTAATTGTAGATTAAGTTATTTTCTGACCAATTGTACGAATATCCAAAATTGATAAACCTAGATTTTATCGGATTTTTATACTCGAAACGTAAAGAAGAAATCCATTTTTTTACTTCGTTAAAATTTCCGTCATTTTGTTGAATAGAATTGTATCGATACAATATAAATCCTTCGTGCAAACGTGTTAAACTCCCCAAATCATTAGAGAAATTATGCGAGGTTGATACTTTCCAGAATTTTGAAAATTCTAAACCTATATTAAATTTTGGTTCGATGTAAAAACGATTGTATGAAGTTTTATTTCCGAAAGAATTATTCTCTAAATTATACCACTGAAAAGGAATTCCAAAAGAAAAATTAAGTCGATTCTTTCTGTACGAAAAGTTATTTTCTACATACGGATTTAAAGTTGACCAGCGTGTATTGTTAGTAAAAGTAGAATTTATTGGTTGATTATCTGCTAACAAATCACTTTTCATTGTATGATTGGTGTACTTAATTCCAATTTTTGATTGTAGCGTTAAAGCTTTTATTCCTTTTGAAAATTCAGCGAAATTATTTGTCGAAAATTTCTCAAAATTAATTTGTTGAAACACATTTTGATAATCATTTCCGTTGTTTATAAAATCAGTAAAAACTCCAGGAGAAACACTTAAATTCTCGTTATAATTTCTGTATGCAATAACAGAACGCAACGTAATTAATTGTTTACCAACTTTCTTGATTGTATTAAACTGATTGGTAAACTGCCGATTTGGTTGTGTTAATCGTTGTGTAATAAAATTATTATTTTGATTGAGATCTCCTCTCGAACTGTTCCAGTCTCCTTTAAATTCCAAGACATTTTCAAGATAATTTTTAGAACTATTTTGAGATAATGTTGCTTTTAGATTAAGACTTTCTATTTGCAAATAATTTTTTTTGATTTCGTTGAGAAATATATCACCTGTTGGTAAAAAATATTGTGTGTTTGTTTCTCCGAATCGCTTTTGAAAATCGTTGTGATAAGACAAGTTAATTCGTAAATCTAGCTCTTTTTTTAATTTAAAAAGATGATTCCAAGAACCAATATTTATTGCATTATCTAACCAACGTTCGCCATCAAAATTGGGAGTTTGTACACCTGCAATTGATAACCAACTTTCGTTCGAAAATTTTTCAGAGTCATTTAAAAAATCTTCAAGACTTAAGGTTTTTAATTGACGAGAAACATCATTTCCACGATTATTTCCTTGATAAGAACCTATCATTTGTTGCTTTTTTGTGAACAACATTGGTGTAATATTCGCCTGATACAACAATGGTGAAGCGCCAAGACCAACTTCTGCTTTACCAGAATAGGTAATTTTGCTTTTTAGTTTAATATTTAACGCTGCTTTAGAGCTATAAACCAAACTGTCTAAAATCTTGATAGGCTGATGATTTTCTAAAATTTGTACTTTATCTACTGCATCTGCTGAGAGATTTTCGTTAGCTAAGGCATATTTTCCGCCCAACAAATCCATTCCTTCGATGTAATATTTATTGATTGGTTCGCCTTGATATAAAATTCTACCTGAAGCTTCTATTTCTATTCCAGGCATTTTTTTGATCACATCTGCTATAGAGCGATCTTGAATATCTTTAAAATTACTGACATCATACGCAATTGTATCCCCTTTTTTGCGAATTGGAGATTCTTTTAATTTAACTTCTTTTAACTCGATAGCTTTTTCTTGTAAAGTGAAATCAAAGTTTGTGGAAGATTCGTTTACCAAATCTGAAGTAAAAGCATAATTCATCGCACGAACTTTTATTTCATAAGTTTCGTGCGATGAATTATCTATTTTTATCGAATATTTACCGTCCGATTTTGTAATAAAATACGCCAAGGTTTCTTCCGAAGTACTTGGAGAAATGGTAACGTTAGCACCAGATATAGGTTTTCCTTCCTCATTTTTTACAACACCAGAAATGGTAAGTTGTGCAAAAATAAAGTGAAAAAATAAAGCAAATAATAGTGTTAATTGGGCTTTCAAAAATTAATATGATTACTTTTTTCTAAAAAAACATTTTCGCTTTTTAATTTATTATCTATCTTTTTTTCCATTTCAGCTGGTGAAATATTAGAGCTTGTTATATTAAGACTTTTTAAGTTTTGTATAATTTCAACTCCCCTATTTTCATATATTTTTTTGTAATCCTCTAAATTCACTTTTTTTGATTTTGTAAAATCTTTTGTTAAATCAGGTTTTGTATTATTTTGATTAATCTCAATTGCAGAAAAATGGAAATAATTATTGTCATCATAGATTTCTAAAATAAGCCCTGGTAATCCTCCAAATTTGTATGGACCAACACTGTTTGGTATTTCTTCTGTGTACCAAGCTGTCCATTTTCGCCCTAAATATGTTGTTGTTGCTTTTTTTATAATTAAATCCAGCTGAGTTTTTTGCTCATTTTCTATTTTCCAATTTATTTCCTCAATAGGCTGATTTAATAGGTAAATATTTCTATTTACTTTACTTAATATTTTATTTGTTCCATTATTTCTTATTATAGTATGATTAATGATTGGGGATGGGTATTTTTCTTTTATAGCAGCTATATTTAGTGTGTTATTTGTTATAAATTCTTGAGTATTTTTAGCATTTAATCCTTGAAGATAATTATCGTAGTTTACCTTTTTTGGACTTATATAAATTGTACTATCTTTTGCAATATACAAATCCATTTCTTCATATTTTACTTCTTTTTTTACAGAATCAGTTACAAATTTCACGTCATATACAACTTTATATGTTTGTGCTTGAATAAAAAAAGAGGATAAAATAAATAATATGAATATTTTTTTCATAACTCTATTTATAAAGTATAGCATTAACTAAGTTTAATGCTATACCTCTTATTATTTAATTACAATAAACTTCCATTTCTTCATAAAGTTCTACAGCAAAATCTATAACATCTCCTAAAGGACCACAATCTTCATATACAAATCCAACTCCACATCTTTCAACAGATACATCCCAGCATTCTACTGAAGTTACATCTTGTTTATCTTCAGTTTCTGTTTCATTTGCCATTGCAAAAGTTCCGATAAGTGCAAAAGCACTTGCTAATAACATTTTCTTCATTTTTTAAGTAATTTAGTTTTTTAATAATCAATCATAGTTTGCAACCTACAATTGCCTCATTAACGTTAATTACATCAATAATAATAATAATAATAATAATAATAATAATACACAAATCTTTTTGCAACTTAAGTATATAAAAACAAATAATTTAATATTTGGTTTATTCTAATTCAATAGGGTTATAAGGCATTCCACCAAAATTGGTTATAGGTTTCTTATTTTCGTCAAGTGCAACTCCTTTTAACCTTTCAGCTGCATTTTCATGATAATCTTTTTCAGCTTTATAGAATTCTGTTTTCTTAACTTTTATAGGTGTTTTTTCACCTTGTGCTAAATAGATTTGTTTAGGATTTTGGTTGCTAGCGTTTGCTGTAAAATGATAATGTTCTTTATCATCATAAATCTCTAAAATAAGACCAGGCAAACCATAAAATTTATACGGACCAGCATTCATTGGGATTTCGTCAGTGTACCAAGCCGTCCATTTTCTACCACCGTAGTTTACAGTCGCTTTTTTTGCAGTATAATTCAAGATTTGTTTGGTGTCATTCAGTAGTTTCCAATCTAATTTTGGTAACGTTTCTTTGTAAAAAAATGAATCGTGATAAATTTTATCTGCAAAAGTCAATTGATCTTTTTCTTTATCGATAATAATTTGATATCTAAAGGCAGATTTGAAACGTTGAGCCATACTAATATTAATATCATTTGCATTAACTGTTCCCAAATGACTATGTTTTTCGTCTATAGAATCTGATCCTATTCTATTGTAATCGACGAATTTATTGTAACGTTTACCAATTTGTAGAAGTGCTAAACCAGCTTTCGCTTTTTCCGGGTTTTTTATATTACGAACAACTTTGTAATCGTAAGTTATATTGTAATCAGATAACTCGAAATTTGTTTGGGAGTAATTAGAAGAATTGAATGTCGCGTCAGTTTTTATTTGTGGCTGTGCATATACAATGCAACCAATAAAAATGATAAAATAGTATAGTAATTTCATTATAAGGTTGTTAATTATGATGAAATTACTATAAATATTTTTATTCTACAAATATAGTATTAATTTATTTTTAAATTATTTACCACGTCAACCAACTTTTTAGTTAAGTTTTTACGGTTGAATTGTTGAACTTCGTCTTCGTTTGTTTCAAATTTTTGAAGAGGATTTCTTAACCATTGGTTATAAATAGAAAGGATGAAAGATTTTATTTCAGTAACATCTTGATGGCTAAAATAATCGCCAGCTTTCGTTTTATGCAGTATTTTTTGAACATCAGCCTCAGCTGGTCCAATTGCTAAAATAGGATTTCCAGTCGCCATATATTCAAATAACTTTCCAGGAATAATTCCTTTAGATGCAACATTATCAAAGTTGGTCAAAATCAAAACATTTGCTGTATTAATAGCGTTCAATGACTCTTGATGTGAAACGTAACCATGTGCAACCAAGTTTTTCTCTAAACCTGCATCAATCACTGTTTGTTTGACGTCATCAGCTAAAGAACCATAAAAATTAAGTTTTAAATCTTCTTTGAATGATTGATTTTCGGAAGTTAATTCAGCTAAAGCTTTCCACAATGCAACAGGATTTCGAAGCATTTCCAAACCTCCAGAATACGTCAAATGAAAGTGATTTTGATCTTTTTCTGTTTGTTGTTTTACTTCTTCAAAACCATTTGTAATTACTTCTACATGTTTTGCACCAATCTTCTTGAAATTTTCTCCATCAGCATAACTTGTTGCTAAAACAACATCTGCTTTTTGCATTACTTCACGCTCTAAATCTTCGTGTTTTTTTGCAGCCCAAAAAGTTAATTTCAATTCTTTGTGATAACTAATTTGAGTCCATGGATCACGAAAATCTGCCAACCATTTGAGATTTGGTAATTGTTTTTTCAATTTCAAACCGATTAAATGTAAGCTATGAGGCGGACCAGAAGTTACAATCGTATCTATATTTTCTTTCTGTAAAAAGTCTTTTAAATATTCTGCAGAAGGATTTACCCAAAACTTGCGCGCATCTGGAATAAAGAAATTTCCACGCACAAAAACTGACAATCTCGACATGAAAGATTGATTTTCTTTCTTTTCGAAATGTCCACCTTTATAAGCTTTATTCTTTGGATTCAGTTTTTCTGCTAACTGATAAGGTTCCCAAATTTTATTCTTGATGATTTTAACTTTTGGATTAATGTCCTTGGCTAAAGTTTCATCGAGAATTGGATAAGAAGGATTTTCTGGAATATAAACATAGGTTTCATATCCAAATTCAGGAAGATATTTTGTGAATTTCAACCATCTTTGAACACCAGGACCTCCCGCAGGAGGCCAGTAATAGGTGATGATTAATATTTTTTTCATTCCAAAATTAAGCCTTTTCAGCGACTAAGTTTAAATTCTCTTTTATAGAACATTTTTTATATCCCAAATAAATACCTCCAGCTACAACGATTAAAAGTAAAATATTCGAAACTATCACAATCATATTTCCAGTAGAAATAACTTGTGGTTTAAATTCCATCACGATTGTATGATTTCCTTTTTGTACAGGAACTGCACGCAAAACATAATTCGCTTTTTCGATCGGAACTTCTTTTCCATCAACCGTTGCAATCCAACCGTGCGGATAATAAACTTCTGAGAAAACAGCAATTTGATCTGTATTAGAAGAAGATTTATACGTCATCTTCATTAGTGAATAATCAACCAATTCAATTTTCGCATTAGTATCTGCCGAAACATTCATGTTTTTATTCTCAACCAAATCTTTACGTAAAATTACCGTGTTATTAATTGGAGTAGAATTTATCGCTAAAATTTCATCATTTGCATTTTCTGTCCATTTGATATTTGAGGCTAACCAAACACTTCCCAAAGCTGTAGGATTTTGCTGTACTTGCGGCTCCGTTGGACTTCCATGAATAATGTATTTCGTATTCATCATATTCAATACATTAATCAAACCTGTTTCATCTTTGATTCCATATTTTTTCAATTGCGGATCTTGAGAAAAATAGATATCCACAACATCTTGGTATTTTCCTAATTTCGCCGCATGATAACCACCAATTGAAGGAACAAAATATGAAGTTCCAGCTTCATTAAATGTACTCAAAACCGTATTGTACACACGGAAATGTGATTTATCTTGTTTTGAAATATTTAATAATAAATTATTCAATGGAACTTTGTAAGCAATTTGCGCTACATTATTGTTGTTCTCTGCTTCAGTTTGTAAACGAGGCGACATTTCAGTTGGGAAAGGATTATCAACAATGTATTTAGATACAAAATTATCTTCGTTCAAATATCTTTTATTCACCGTAAATCCGTCAATAAAAGCCAATGCACCAATCGCTAAAATGACGATAATTGGTTTTTTGATAAACTTGAATAAATAAGCCAACAACAAAGCCATTGTGAACAAAACAAAAATCAATGTGCGAACTGTATCCGCTTTAAACATAGAAATTCTATCTTGAATTAATGCTTCATCTAATCGTTTTATTAATCCATCCCAAAGTCCGATTGCATTTGGATTTGCTTGCTGAATTTGTCCGATTAATTGTTCAGTCATTAATTTTTCATTCTCTGATGTAAATGGAAAAATCATTCCACCGAATAAGAAGAAAATAATTAGAATTCCGACTGTAGAACCACCAGCTATATAAAGTACTTTCTTTTTGAATTCATCTGATTCGTCAGAATTAAAGAAATAATATAAAGTCAAAATTGCTAAGAAAGGCATTGTAAATTCGGCAATTACCAAGATTGATGATACAGCGCGGAACTTATCATACATCGGGAAATAATCAATGAATAAGTTGGTAACGAATGGTAAATTTTTACCCCAAGCCAAAATGAAACTTAGAATCGTTGCTCCAACTAACCATTTTTTATAGGTCGCGTATTTTCCACGTACCATAAACATTCCGATAATAAACAAGAAAACGACTACAGCTCCCTGATATGCAGGTCCGGAAGTTCCTGGCTGATCTCCCCAATATGCACTTCTCGGTTGACTTGCCACAGCTTGAAAAACTTGCTGATTGAACTCGTCTTCACCAAGGCTATATTGAGTATTTTGTAATTCTGATGTATAATTCTTTAAATCTTCTGGATTCGTTTGCGAACCACCACCCATCAAATTTGGAATAAAAAGATTTAATGTTTCTAATTTTCCATAACTCCATTGTGTGATATAATCGTGATCTAATCCGTTCGAATTCTTTTTCAACAAGGTCATCTCAGATTTTCCACGAGTTGTTTCTTTACTGTATTCGTAAGTTGACAATAATCGATTTGCATTCAATCCTGCTGCAATAATTAAAGCGACAACTACTAATGCAGATGATTTTAAGAAATCTGGTAATTCTTTTTTCTTTAAACTATCAATAAATTGAACAATTGCAAAAACCAACATCGCTAAAAACAAATAGAACGTCATTTGAATGTGATTGGCTTGTAATTGCAATCCCATAAACAAGGTTGTAAGTACAAAACCTGCAATGTATTTTTTACGATACAATAAAAGAATTCCGGCAACAAAAGGCGCGAAATAACCAATTGTATGGAGCTTTCCGTTATGCCCTGCTGCAATCAGCTCAAAATAATACGAACTAAAAGCAAAGAAAATTGCACCAACTAAAGCATATTGCCATTTTTTGAAAAGCGTTAAGCCAAGAATAAAAAATCCTGTAAATAACAAGAAAATATAATCTGCTGGACGTGGTAAAAATCTGAAAACACCATCTATCGTTTTGATAATATCAAAATCATATTTTGCTCCAGTTTGATAGGTTGGCATTCCACCAAACATCGCATCAGACCAATAGACATTTTCTCCTGTTTTGTCTTGATACGTCAACATTTCTTGCGCACTACCCCTGTAGTTGATAATATCAGGTTGAATAACAGATTTTCCCGATAAAACTGGTGAACAATACACCAATGCAATCACTGCAAAAAGCAGCAATGAGATAAGAACGTAGAGTAAATTCTTTTTATTTTTCATCCTTTTTTTCTTCGATTATTTCGTAATCCACCGTTTCGGCGTCTATATTATATTTCGGTTTGTCGAAAGATGTGTTTGGTTTCGATTCGTTGTACGAATCATTTGAGTTTTGGTTCTGATTATAAGCATTTCTTTGCTGATTAATTGCTTCTTGAAAAACTTTTTTCACTGCAAATACTTTTCTTAAAAATCTAAAAATAGTTAAGAAAATAATACTTAAAATTATAATCCAAATAATTGTTTTCATTTTAGTTAACTGTTGTGACAGTTGTAACCGACTCAGTCATCGTTTGTTTTTGACCTTGCGCTTCTACTGTACGTTTTAATGTTTCCTTTTTCGTTAAATTAACTTTGTTGATCCAACCAGATTTAGTGTCCAACAAAATTTTTCCATCTACATTCGCACTACTATTCGCAGACATTGTAACACCTTGTTGCGACTCATTACCTTTCAAACTTTGCGTTCCATTTACAGTAATTGTCGTATTTGCAGGCTCAACACTTGCTAAAGTTCTTTTCATCGAAATATTTCCTTTCATTGGACCTTGATCAATTTTTTGACTATCGCTCCAAGATTCTTTAAGCGCTAAAGTTTTGTTAGGGAAAATATTCATCGTTTCTTCAAATTGAGAAGAAATTGCTTGTTTGTTTAATGAATTGTCGATAATCTGTGTAAAGAATTTAAACTCTTCTGCTGAAACTTGTTTCTTCACAGAGTTAAGAATTGAAGTTTTGATTCCTTCTAATCCATCAACGCTTACAACTTTTCCTTTCTGATCAACTTTCATTGTATACGTTTTTCCTGTCATAGCTTTGTAAATCGACCAAGAAACCGCAATATCTTTGTTCGCTGGTTTTGCAGCATTTGTGTCATACGAAATTGATTTTCCCGAAGGATCTGTCATTTTCTCGCTATATTGTTTAGATTTCACTTCTAATGTATACACACCATCTTTGAAATCTTTTACCGTATAATCAATTTGTTTTTTACTTTCACTTGACATTTTTTGAGATTGTTTCCCGTCCGAAGCCGTGTGAGTTGTTTTAATTCCCAACGTCATTGGATAAGTCTTTCCTATCTCCAAATTGTATTTGTATGCATATTTGTCATCTGCACCTTTTGTTATTGCAACAACTTCTGTTTCAGCAGGCGTTTCAGCGATTTTCAAAGAATCTGTTGTTTCTATTTTGGCAACTGTATCACCTTTTTCGTTCACAATTAATTCTTTTCCATCTTTATCTTTTCCTACGACTTTATCATCTTTTTTACATGAAACAACTGCCATTGCGACAGCCATCATGAATAGTAATTTTTTCATATCAATTTTATGTTTGATAATTGGTTTATTGCCAAAATCAATCCAAAAATAAGGATTTTAGTTGATTTTTTAACATTAAGATTTTAAAACAATCATATCTAGAAAATTAGATGATTGAAAAGAATTTATTGTCAATCTAGAAAATTATAAAGTATTACAAATTGTCATAATTAATAAATACAAAAAAAGCCTCCCAATTTGGGAGGCTTTTTACTATATAATCGAATAGATTATGCTTCTTCTGTACTTTCAGTTTCAGCAGCTGGTGCAGCTTCTTCTGTTTTAGTACTTTTTTTACTACGACGTGTAGTTGCTTTTTTCTCTACTTTCGCGTTAGTGTAGATATCATTGAAATCTACTAACTCGATCATTGCAGTATCAGCACCGTCACCTAAACGGAATCCAGTTTTGATGATACGAGTGTATCCTCCTGGGCGATTTGCAATTTTAGGAGCTACAGTTCTGAATAATTCAGTTACAGCTTCTTTATCTTGTAAGTATGAAAATACAACGCGACGGTTGTTAGTATCGTCTGTTTTAGACTTTGTCAATAAAGGCTCAACATATGTTTGTAATGCTTTAGCCTTTGCTACTGTTGTGTTAATTCTCTTGTGAGTAATCAACGCTATAGCTAAATTAGATAATAAAGCTCTTCTATGAGAGGCAGTTCTACCTAAATGGTTAAATTTTTTTCCGTGTCTCATTTTTTAATAAAATTATTCTACGTCTAACTTATATTTTACGATGTCCATTCCAAAGTTAAGACCTTTGCTGTCCACCAATTCTTCTAACTCTGTAAGAGATTTCTTACCAAAGTTTCTGAATTTCATTAAGTCAGACTTAGCGAAAGAAACTAATTCGCCTAATGTTTCAACTTCAGCTGCTTTTAAACAATTTAATGCTCTTACTGATAAATCCATATCTACCAATTTTGTTTTCAATAATTGGCGCATATGTAATGCTTCTTCATCATAAGTTTCACCAGATGCAACTTCTTCCGCTTCTAATGTTATTCTCTCATCTGAGAATAACATAAAGTGGTGAATTAAGATTTTAGCTGCTTCAGTTAAAGCATCTTGAGGTGTTATAGAACCATCTGTTGTAATTTCAAAAACTAATTTTTCGTAGTCAGTTTTTTGTTCTACACGATAGTTTTCAATTGCGTATTTTACATTCTTAATTGGAGTGTAAATTGAGTCAATTGCTATAGTACCGATTGGCGCAGAAGCCTTTTTATTCTCATCAGCTGGTACGTATCCTCTACCTTTTTCGATTGTAAATGTAATTGTTACGTTTACTTTAGCGTCTAAGTTAGCGATAACTAATTCAGGGTTTAAAACTTGGAATCCAGAAATAAATTTCCCTAAATCACCTGCTGTTAATTGATCTTGCCCTGAGATAGTAGCAGTTACAGTTTCAGCATCTGATTCATCAATTTGTTTCTTAAAACGAACCTTTTTCAGATTTAAAATGATCTCTGTAACATCTTCCACTACTCCTGGAATAGTTGAAAATTCGTGCTCAACTCCTTCAATTTTGATTGAAGTGATCGCATATCCTTCTAATGAAGAAAGTAACACTCTACGTAGAGCATTTCCAACTGTAATCCCGTATCCTGGCTCTAATGGACGGAACTCAAATTGTCCGAATTTAGAGTCAGACTCTACTAAGATTACTTTGTCAGGTTTGATGAAATTTAAAATAGTCATTTTATTAGTCTGATTTTAAGGTTTATTTAGAATATAACTCGACGATTAATTGCTCTTTAATATCTTCTGGAATTTGAACTCTTTCTGGAGCTTTTGTGAAAGTTCCTGATTTTTGTTCGTCGTTCCAAATTAACCAATCGTACTCGCTACGTGCGTGTAAAGAGTTTGTGATTGCAGCTAAAGATTTAGATTTTTCTCTAACAGCGATTACATCACCAGCTTTTAATTGGTAAGAAGGGATGTTCACGATTTCTCCGTTTACAGTTACGTGTTTGTGAGATACTAATTGACGTGCAGCACTACGTGAGTTTGCGATACCTAAACGGTAAACTACGTTATCTAAACGAGATTCACATAATTGTAATAATACTTCACCTGTAATTCCTTTAGAAGCATTTGCTTTTTTGTATAAGTTAGCAAATTGACGCTCTAAAATACCGTAAGTATATTTTGCTTTTTGTTTTTCAGTTAACTGAATAGCGTATTCTGATTTTTTAGCTCTTCTTTTGTTAGGTCCGTGTTGCCCTGGAGGATATTTCTTTTTCTCAAAAGATTTATCGTCACCGAAAATTGGTTGTCCAAATTTTCTTGCAATTTTAGTTTTTGGTCCTGTATATCTTGCCATGATTTGTTACTATTAAATATATTAAATAATTAAATTGAGAAAAATGATTATACTCTTCTCTTTTTAGGTGGACGACATCCATTGTGTGGTAATGGAGTAACATCAACGATTTCAGAAACCTCGATACCACCGTTATGAATTGTTCTAATAGCAGATTCACGACCTTGACCTGGTCCTTTCACGAATACTTTTACTCTTCTTAATCCTGCTTCGTATGCAACTGTTGTTGCATCTTGAGCAGCTACTTGAGCAGCGTAAGGAGTGTTCTTTTTAGATCCACGGAATCCCATTTTACCTGCTGAAGACCAAGAGATAACTTCACCGTTTTTGTTTGTTAAAGTAACGATAACATTGTTAAACGATGCTTGAATATGAGCTTGTCCAGTAGCTTCAATAACTACTTTTCTTTTCTTTACTACTTTCTGATTTTTTGCCATGATCCTATTTATTATTTAGTGGCTTTTTTCTTGTTAGCAACTGTTTTCTTTTTACCTTTTCTTGTACGTGAGTTATTTTTTGTTCTTTGACCACGTAATGGTAAACCTAATCTGTGACGAATACCTCTTTGACATCCGATATCCATTAAACGTTTAATGTTTAATTGGATTTCTGATCTTAATTCACCTTCTACTTTGAAAGTTTCATTGATCGATGCACGGATTGCGTTGATTTCTTCATCAGTCCATTCGCTAACTTTTGTATCTTCTGAAATATTATTTTCAGCTAAGATTTTAGAAGCACTGCTTCTTCCGATCCCGTAAATGTATGTAAGTCCGATTACCCCTCTTTTGTTTTTAGGTAAATCTACACCTGAAATTCTTGCCATAATTCTAAATAATTAACCTTGTCTTTGTTTAAACTTAGGATTCTTTTTGTTGATCACATACAAACGTCCTTTACGACGCACAATTTTACAGTCAGCACTTCTCTTTTTAATGGATGCTCTAATTTTCATCTTTGTAAATTTATTTATAATCCGATAGAGTTAACGTATCTACATTAACTCTATCACCAGTCGTTATTATTTCTTTTAGTATCTGTAAGATATTCTACCTTTCGTTAAATCGTAAGGAGACATCTCTATTTTAACTCTATCACCTGGTAATAATTTGATATAGTGCATACGCATTTTACCAGATATGTTACATGTTACAACATGTCCATTTTCTAATTCGACACGGAACATTGCATTTGATAATGCTTCTGTAATCGTACCGTCTTGTTCAATATGTTTTTGTTTAGCCATAAATCTTTTTAATAAAATCTTATTAGATATCTCTTGAAGTTCTACCTGAAGACATTAAACCATCGTAACGGTGATTTAATAAATATGTATTAATTTGTTGTACAGTATCTAAGATAACTCCCACCATAATTAACATTGATGTACCTCCAAAGAACATTGCTAAGCTCTGTTCTACACCTAATAATTTTACAATCGCTGGCAAAACAGCAAGCAAAGTTAGTAAAATTGCTCCAGGTAACGTAATTTTTGATAAAATTTCGTCTAAAAAATTTGCAGTTTCTTTTCCAGGACGGATTCCAGGGATGATTCCTCCGTTACGTTTAAGATCTTCTGCCATTTGGTTTACTGGGATTGTGATTGCAGTATAGAAATATGTGAAGATAATAATTAGTAATCCGAAGATCAAATTGTATTCCCACGTAAATGGATCTGCCATTTTCGCGAAGAATGCTTTTACTGGACTTCCTTCGTCTAAGAAATAGTTTGCCAATGTTCCTGGTAAAAACATAATTGCTTGTGCGAAGATAATAGGCATTACACCTGCTGCATTTACTTTAAGTGGAATATATGAACGTACAGAGTCTGTAACTGATCTCATATATGAACTACTTGAAGTTTGCGCTCTTCTTACATATTGTACTGGTACTTTACGCACCGCTGCAACAATCATAATACACATTGCAATAACTAGGATTAACCCTAACATTTCTATCAAGAAGAAAATACCGTTTGAAGGGTCAACTTCAAATGCATTAAATATTGCTTTTGGTAAGTCGGCTAGGATACCAACCATAATTAAGATTGAAATACCGTTACCTATACCTTTGTCAGTAATTTTTTCTCCCATCCACATGGCAAAGATTGTCCCTGTAATCAAAATGATTGTTGAAGGGAACCAGAACCAAAAGTTGGTTGGAGGAATTACATAGATAGCATATGATGAAGTTGGATCGTAAGGTAAAATTTGAGAAGTTACTAATGTAAGGTATGCTGGTGCTTGCACCAAACAAATCCCGATTGTTAACCATCTCGTAATTTGGTTTACTTTGTTACGTCCGCTTTCTCCTTCTTTTTGTAGTTTTTGGATGTAAGGTACTGCTAATCCCATCAATTGTATAACAATCGAAGCAGAGATATAAGGCATAATTCCTAACGCAAATACGGAAGCTCTCTTAAAAGAACCTCCGGTAAAAGAGTTTAATAATCCTAAAATTCCTGAATTTGCATTTTCTTGGTCTGCAACAAAACGATTAACCTCGTTAATATCGACACCTGGAAGTGGAATATGAGAACCGAATCTATAAACCAACAATAGAAGGATAGTTACAAGTAACTTATCCTTCAATTCTTTTATGCTCCAGATATTTTTTATGGTCTGTATAAACCCTTTCATCTATAAAATATATTCTTAAGCGTTAACTAATTCTACTTTACCTCCTGCATTCACAATAGCTTCTTGAGCTGTTTGAGTGAATTTATCAGCAGTAACATTAACAGTTGCTTTTAACTCTCCACGACCTAAAATTTTCACTAAGTCATTTTTGTGAGCTAATCCTAACTGAACTAATGTTTCTTTATTTAAAGTATCTGTAATTTTGTTGTTATCAACTAATTGTTGAATTGTATCTAAATTGATTCCTGTGTACTCAACTCTGTTGATGTTTTTGAAACCAAATTTAGGTAAACGTCTTTGTAAAGGCATTTGTCCACCTTCGAAACCGATTTTTCTTGAATAACCAGAACGAGATTTAGCACCTTTGTGTCCACGACCTGCTGTCAAACCGTTTCCACTACCTTCACCTCTACCTTTACGGAATTTATTTTGTACTGAACCAGCAGCTGGTTTTAAATTACTTAAATTCATTTTTAATAATTTTTAAAAGGTTAAAAGCGATTAAGCTCTTTCTACTACTACTAAGTGTGAGATTTTACGGATCATTCCTTCAATTTGAGGAGTTGATTCGTGCTCAACAACTTGATTCAACTTTTTTAAACCTAAAGCAACTAATGTAGCTTTTTGAGATTTATCACGGTTGATTGCACTACGTGTTTGTTTTACTCTTACTTTGCTCATTTTACTTTTTTTTAACCGTTGAATACTTTAGTTACAGAAATACCTCTTTGACGAGCAATAGTCTCTACAGAACGTAAGCTTAATAAAGCGCGGAATGTAGCTTTTACTGCGTTATGAGGGTTAGAAGAACCTTTTGATTTTGATAATACATCATGTACACCAACTGATTCTAATACCGCACGTACTGTACCACCTGCAATTACCCCTGTACCTTTAGATGCTGGACGGATGAATACTTGCGCACCACCGAAACGAGCTTCTTGTTCGTGAGGAATTGTGTTGTTAAATAACGGGATACGTACTAAGTTTTTCTTAGCGTCTTCGATAGCTTTAGCGATTGCAGAAGCTACGTCTTTAGATTTCCCTAATCCGTAACCTACTACTCCGTTTCCGTCACCTACTACTACGATTGCAGAGAAACCAAATGCTCTACCTCCTTTTGTTACTTTAGTAACACGTTGTACTCCAACTAAACGATCTTTTAAATCTAAACCTGTTGGTTTTACTCTTTCTACGTTTTTAAATCCTAACATAATTTCTTTCTCTTTTTTAGAATTTTAATCCACCTTCTCTAGCACCATCTGCTAAAGCTTTGATTCTACCATGATATACGAAACCGTTACGATCAAAAACTACAGTTTCAATTCCTTTTGCAATAGCTTTAGCAGCTAATGCTTTACCAACTGATACAGAAACTTCAGATTTTGTACCTTCTACAGCAACACCTTTTTCACGAGATGATGCAGAAGCTAAAGTTACTCCATTGTTATCGTCAATAATTTGAGCGTAAATTTCTTTGTTAGAACGGTAAACTGATAAACGAGGTTTAGTTTCTGTTCCAAAAATATTTCGACGCACGCGTCTTTTTATTTTTTGTCTTTTTTCTACTTTAGATAATGCCATTTTTCAATGATTTTTATGCAGATTTACCTGCTTTTCTTCTAATAATTTCTCCTACGAATTTAATTCCTTTTCCTTTGTAAGGCTCTGGCTTACGGTAAGAACGAATTTTCGCTACAATCATTCCTAATAATTGATTATCATGAGATGATAATGTAATAATAGGATTTTTACCTTTTTCTGTTAAAGTTTCAACTTTAATTTCAACAGGTAATTCAATAACGATATTGTGAGAGAAACCTAATGACAAATCTAATTTTTGTCCGTTGTTAGATGCTCTATAACCAACACCAACTAATTCTAATTGTTTTTTAAAACCTTCTGTTACACCAGTAATCATGTTATTGATTAATGAACGGTATAAACCATGTAAAGCTTTGTTATCTTTAGAATCGTTTGGACGAACTACAGTTAAAACTCCGTCTTCGATTGTTAAATCAAATCCTTCTTTTAACTCTCTTGTCATTGTAATGTTGTTACCTTTTACAGTAACTACGTTATCTTTAAATTCAACAGTTGCTGCTGCAGGGATGTTGATATGTGCGTGTCCTATTCTTGACATAATTTCTTAATTTTTTAAAAGATTAATAAACAAAACATAAAACTTCACCACCTACATTCTCTTGACGAGCTTGTTTATCTGTCATCACACCTTTAGAAGTTGAGATGATAGCAACACCTAAACCGTTTAATACACGAGGTAATTCTTTAGATCCTGCGTATTGACGTAAACCTGGAGTTGAAGCTCTTTTGATTTTACGGATAGCTGGCTCTTTAGTAACTTTGTCGTACTTTAAAGCGATTTTAATTGTTCCTTGAGGTTGATCTTGTCCTTCGAATTTGTAGTTCAAGATGTAACCTTGTTCAAATAAGATCTTAGTGATCTCTTTTTTAATTTTAGATGCAGGAATTTCCACTACTTTGTGTCCTGCCATCATTGCATTTCTAACGCGAGTTAGAAAATCTGAAATTGGATCTGTATACATAAATAATTCTATAGTATAGCGCGTAAGCACTACTTTTAAAATTAAACTTTTACCAAAATGCACTATGCATTTGGGTTGCAAATATATTGCATATTTTTTAATTACAAACTATTAATCTAAATAATTTATTTTTAATCGTTTTATAACTAGGGATTAAGACAAAACATGAAACTCAATCTTTATATTTATTTATCTTTTTAATCGATCTCAACAATTAATTCTTGATGTAATCTTCTATTTTTATTCTTAAAAAATAGCTGAAAGTCAAAACAATTTATATAAATTTGATTTGGCTTTAGGGGTATTCTGAAAAGAATTGAGAGAGTCCCTTTGAACCTGATACGGTTAACACCGACGTAGGGAAAAGCAATATCTATGCAATTATTTAATATTTGCAACGCTTTATTTTCAAAGAAAATCCTCTTTAGCCATTAATTGTTTCATCTAAAAAATTATCAATTAATGGAAAATCTAATTATTCAAAATTTACATGCTGTCCGGACAAAAAATCCGCTTGTTCACAACATCACCAATTTTGTGGTGATGAACAATACTGCAAATGCTCTTTTGGCAATTGGAGCATCGCCTGTTATGATACATGCACACAAAGAAGTGGAAAATATCGTCAAAATCTCAAATGCATTAGTCATCAATATCGGAACTCTTGATGATTATTGGGCAGAAAGCATGCTAATTGCAGCAAAAAAAGCAGATCAACTGAATAAACCTTGGGTATTAGACCCTGTTGGAGCTGGAATTTCAACTTTCAGAAATGAACTTATAAAAGAACTGCTTCGCTATCATCCTACTGTCATAAGAGGAAATGCTTCAGAAATTTTAGCTTTAGATACCTTCGAAGCTGTTCAGGGAAAAGGAGTCGACAGTACACATCAAAGTAATCAAGCGATAAAAGCAGCACACAATTTAAACCAGAAAATTGGATCTGTTGTTTGCATTTCAGGTGCTTCAGATTTTATTGTATCCAACAATCCGATAATTGAAATTAAAAATGGTCATGAATTGATGACTAAAGTTACTGGTTTAGGTTGTTCAGCAACAGCTAGCATCGGTGCTTTTATTGGCCTTAATAAAAATCCTTTCCTCGAAACGGTTAGCGGCATGGCCATATTTAGTTTAGCAGGTGAATTGGCACAGAAAAAAAGTAATGGCCCAGGAACCTTACAAATGAATTTGTATGACACGTTATACCATATATCTGCAGAAGAAATTCAAACAAATTTGAAAATCTCAGTTTATGAAGATTAATCCAACTTTTCCTTATCCTTTGTATTTAGTCATTTCTGAAAAAGATTGTACGCATCTTCATTGGTTAGATGTTGCAGAGCAAGCAATTATAGGTGGGGTTGATATCATTCAGCTTCGGGAAAAAAATTGCACTGTCAGCGAGTATATTTCAAAAGCTACAATATTAAAAAAAATTACGGACCACTACAATATCCCTTTGATTATTAACGATTCATTAGAAGTCGCAACCGCTGTTAATCCTTGGGGAATACATGTCGGGCAGTCAGATATATTACCTTCTGAAATTCACAAAAATGCACAAGCTCTAAAAAATATTGGTTGGTCTTTAGAAATTATCAAACAGTTGAATGATGATGAAATGAAATATGTACATCATTTAGGGGTAAGTCCAATATTTTCGACTCCAACAAAAACCAATACGATTACTGAATGGGGTTTTGAAGGATTAAAATTTTTGAAAACTAAAACATCAAAACCATTGATTGCAATTGGCGGAATTAATGAAAGTAATATTGCTAAAATCATACAAGCCGGTGCAGATAGTGTTGCAATTGTTTCTGCAATTTGCGGAAGCAAAAATCCAAAAAAATCTGCCCAAATTTTAAAACAAATTATTAACGAAAATGAATACCATCCAAAAAGCATATAGTGTCTTAACAATTGCCGGATTTGACGGAAGCGGTGGCGCTGGCATACAAGCTGATACCAAAACAATTTCCGCTCATGGCTGTTATGCAACAAATGTATTGACAGCCTTGCCTGTTCAAAATACACAAGGCGTACAAAATATTTACGAAATTCCTGCACAAGCAATTCGTGAACAAATTCAATCCATATTAGAGGATATTTATCCTGATGCAATAAAAATTGGAATGGTTCATAGTGTTGAATTGGTTCATATCATTTCAGAGGAATTAAAAAATTACAATAGACCGATTGTTTATGACCCTGTCATGGTTGCGACAAGTGGACATCGGTTAATCAAAGAAGAAACACTTGAAGCTTGCATAGAAAAGCTTTTTCCTTTGGCCACGCTTATCACGCCAAATCTTGATGAAGCAAGTATTTTGGTAAATCATAAAATTGATTCTGCTGAATTGATGCTTTCTTATGGAGAAACGATTTTAAATTTAGGTTGTCAGAATCTTTTATTAAAAGGCGGACATCTTCAGCAAGAAAAAATTATCAGTTATTTATTTCAAAAAGAACAACCTGTACAAAGTTATACCTCTCAAAAAATAGAGACAAAAAATACGCATGGTTCAGGCTGCACACTATCTTCTGCAATTGCGTGTAATTTAGCTTTGGGGGTTTCACTCACACAAAGTGTACAACTAGCACAAGAATATGTTGAACAAGCAATATTAGGAAGTAAAGACCTAACAATTGGAAAAGGAAATGGACCTCTTAATCATTTATTTAATCCACAAAAATTAAAAACCTATGACATTCACAACTAAAGCTTGGGAAACCATCGCGCCTATTTACAATGATATTCTAAATATGCCTTTTATAATTGAATTGCAAAATGGGTCATTACCAATAGAGAAATTTCAGTTTTACATGTTACAAGATGCAAAATATTTGGAACATTTTGGGCGAGTATTAGCTGCCATTGGATCAAAATCTGAAGACAATCAACAAGCCATTGACTTTTTCGAATTCGGAAAAAATGCATTAATTGTTGAACGTGCTTTACACGAATCCTATTTTGAGGATTTTGGATTATCGCAAAACATCATCATCGAAACACAACCTGTTTGTCACCATTATTCACATTTCTTAAAAAGTACAGCTGCATTCGAACCTATTGAAATTGCATTAGCTGCTGTTTTGCCTTGCTTTTGGATTTATAAAGAAGTTGGTGATGAAATCATCAAAAATCAAACAAAAGAAAATAATCCATATCAAAAATGGATTGAGACCTATAGTGGAGATGAATTTGGTGAAGGTGTAAAAAAAGCGAAAAGTTATGTTGATAAGATTGCAGAAGGAGCAACTGAAAAAATAAAAGAACAAATGCTAGAAGCTTTTGTCAAAGCAAGCGAATTAGAATTTCAGTTTTGGAATGCATCTTATGAAAATATCACATGGGAAAGAAAATAAATGCCATCTTTTTTGATTTTGATGGGGTAATCGTAAATAGTCAACAATTATGGGAGCTGATGTTTGATGAAGTCATTAAAATATATCGGTTGGATACGATATGTTTGGTAGAAAATGACGGAATGAATTTCACAACAAATGAAGCAATCCAATTGATGTTAGAAAATCAGCAACGCTTTACAAATCATTTGTACGAGGAAATAATCGATTGGACAGAAAAATTTTATGTCGAAAACTTTCATCAGTTTGTACAATTAAATGACCACGTTGCTGAGATGTTGGAACATTTAAAAGCCTATCAAATTCAAATTGTTCTTGTTTCCAATTCCTCTAGAAGACAAATTAAGTATGCTTTTCAACAATTAAAACTTCATTCCTATTTTGATCACACTATTTCAGCAGATGATGTTTCAAAAGGCAAACCAAATGCAGAACCTTATTTAAAAGCTTTATCATTATGCGAAAAGCAAAAGGAAGAAGTTTTAGTTATCGAAGATTCACTCACCGGAATTAATTCAGCAAAAGATGCTGGTTTAAATTATAAAATTTACAACAATTCAGATTTTTGTCTTCAGCCAAATTACATAGCTGATTTTAGGGAATTGATCAAAGAAATATAAACCTTACAAAAACAAAAAAATCCTTACTCAATAAAGAGTAAGGATTTAATATTTCTAAAGCTATTGGTAAATTACCAAGACGCTTTTTTAACACCTGGGATTAACCCTTCGTTCGCCATTTCGCGGAAAGTTACACGAGAGATCCCGAAAGTTCTCATGTATCCTCTTGGACGACCTGTTAATTTACAACGGTTGTGTAAACGTACAGGAGAAGCGTTTTTAGGTAATTTTTGTAATGCTTCGTAGTCACCAGCTTCTAATAAAGCTTGACGTTTCGCAGCATATTTAGCAACTAATGCTTCTCTTTTGCGCTCACGCGCTTTCATTGATTCTTTAGCCATGACTTCTTATTTTTCTTTAGTAAATGGTAATCCGAATTTAGATAATAAAGCTTTTGCTTCTTTATCTGTGTTCGCTGAAGTTACAAAGGTAATATCTAAACCTTGAATTTTCTTGATTTTATCAATATTAATTTCTGGGAAGATAATTTGCTCTTTGATACCTAAGTTATAGTTACCTCTACCGTCGAAACCTGTAGAAGAAATACCGCTAAAGTCACGTACACGTGGTAAAGCTGCAGATACTAAACGATCTAAGAATTCGTACATTTTCTCACCACGTAAAGTTACTTTAGCACCAATTGGCATTCCTTTACGTAATTTGAAAGCTGCTTCATCTTTCTTAGAAATTGTTCCTACTGCTTTTTGACCAGTGATTAATTCTAACTCTTCGATAGCGTAATCAACGATTTTTTTGTCAGCTGTAGCCGCACCTAAACCTTGAGATAAAACAATTTTCTCTAATTTAGGAACTTGCATAATAGATTTGTATCCGAACTCTTCTTTAAGAGCAGCTACAATCTCTTCTTTATATTTAACCTGCGGACGAGGTGTGTATGTTGTTGTACTCATCTTAGATAGCTTTTCCTGATTTTTTAGCAATTCTTACTTTTTTCCCTCCTTCTTCTTTGATCGCTACTTTCGTTGCTTTCCCAGTTTCTGGATCTACTAAAGCCAATTTACATAAATAGATTTGAGCTTCTTTTTCAACAACTCCACCTTGTGGATTTTGTGCGCTTGGCTTTACACGTTTTTTTGCAATATTAACCCCTTCAACGATAGCTTTAGCTTTGTCAGGGAATACGCGTAACACAGTACCAGTTTGACCTTTGTTAGATCCTGATAAAACGACTACTTTGTCTCCTTTTTTAATTTTTAACTTTGCCATGTTGTTCTATTATAATACCTCTGGGGCTAATGATACAATTTTCATATATTCTTTATCACGTAACTCACGAGCAACTGGACCGAATACACGAGTACCACGCATTTCTCCTTGAGTGTTCAATAATACACATGCATTATCGTCGAAACGGATATATGAACCGTCTTTTCTACGAACTTCTTTTTTAGTTCTAACTACAACAGCTTTTGATACAGCACCTTTTTTAACGTTTCCTGAAGGTGTAGCTTCTTTGATCGCAACTACGATTTTGTCACCTACTGATGCGTATCTTCTTTTAGTACCACCTAAAACGCGGATTACTAATGCTTCACGAGCTCCTGTGTTATCTGCAACTTTTAATCTAGATTCTTGTTGTAACATAACTTATCTTATTTAGCTCTTTCAATGATTTCTACTAATCTCCATCTTTTGTTTTTAGACAAAGGACGAGTCTCCATGATACGCACTGTGTCACCTTCGTTACACTCGTTATTTTCGTCGTGCGCTGTATATTTCTTCGTTTTTAAAACGAATTTCCCATAGAATGGGTGCTTTTGCTTCTTAGTTTCAGCTACAACAATGGTTTTTTCCATTTTGTTTGATGTAACTAAACCTACTCTTTCTTTTCTTAATTTTCTTTCCATCAGTTACAGATTACTGTTATGATTGTTTTTCGTTTAACACGGTATTCAAACGAGCAATTGTTCTGCGTAAGTCTCTAATACCGATTGGATTTGCTACAGGAGAAACAGCGTTTGTCAATTTTAATTGATCGTAGTTCGCTTGTTCTTCAGCTATTTTAGCTTGTAACTCCTCAACACTTAGATTTCTAATATCTGCTGCTTTCATTTTTTCTTAATTTTTGAAATTATTAATTTTGGAAATCACGTGCAACGATAAACTTAGTCTTAACAGGTAACTTCTGAGCTGCTAAACGCAATGCTTCAGTTGCAACCTCTACTGGCACACCTCCTACTTCGAATAAGATACGACCTGGTTGTACAGGAGCTACCCAATATTCTGGTGCACCTTTACCTTTACCCATACGTACCTCTGCTGGTTTCTTAGTAATTGGTTTATCTGGAAATATTTTAATCCATAATTGACCCTCTCTCTTCATGAAACGAGTTGCAGCAATACGAGCTGCCTCGATTTGACGTGCTGTAATAAACGCTTCGTCTAAAGATTTGATCCCGAAAGTCCCGTAAGCTAATTGAGTTCCTCTGTGAGAAACACCTTTCATCTTACCTTTTTGGGTTTTTCTAAACTTTACTCTTCTCGGTGATAACATATCTACTTAATTCTTTATGTTAGTTGTTAAACTAAATTATCGCTTTCTATTATTAGATCTTTCACCTCCCTTTCTGTTGTTGTCAGACTTTTTTTGTTTTTTCTGTAATCCAACTAAAGGAGATAATTCTCTCTTACCATATACCTCACCTTTCATGATCCATACTTTGATCCCTAAACGACCATAAGTTGTATGAGCTTCTGAAATGTGGTAATCAATGTCTGCACGGAATGTAGACAAAGGAATACGTCCATCTTTATAAGTTTCAGAACGTGCCATCTCTGCACCGTTTAAACGACCAGAGATTTGAACTTTGATTCCTTCTGCGTTCATTCTCATTGCTGATTGAATTGCCATTTTAATAGCACGACGGTAAGAAATACGATTCTCAATTTGACGAGCGATACTATCCCCTACTAAGATTGCATCTAATTCTGGTCTCTTAATTTCGAAGATGTTAATTTGAACCTCTTTACCAGTGATTTTCTTTAACTCTTCTTTTAATTTGTCAACTTCTTGTCCACCTTTACCAATAATGATACCTGGACGAGCAGTAGTTACAGTTACTGTAACTAATTTTAAAGTACGATCGATGTAAATACGAGAAACTCCGGCTTTAGACAAACGTGCTCTTAAATAAGTACGAATTTTTGCATCTTCTGCAATTTTATCACCGTAATCATTTCCACCGTACCAGTTAGAATCCCATCCTCTGATGATTCCTAAACGATTTCCGATTGGATTAGTTTTTTGTCCCATATTCTTAATCTTGTACTTTTTGTTTATCTTCTTTAGTTCCTAAAACCAAAGTTACATGGTTTGAACGTTTTCTGATTCTATGTGCTCTACCTTGAGGTGCAGTACGAATTCTTTTTAATTGACGTGCACTATCAACAGAGATTTCTTTAACATATAATCCAGCTTCTTCAACATCAGCTCCTTCATTTTTGATTTGCCAGTTAGCGATAGCGCTTAATAACAATTTCTCTAAACGGATTGAAGCGTGGTTTTTAGTATATTTTAAAATACCTAAAGCTTTTTGAATTTCAACTCCACGGATAATATCTACTACTAATCTCATCTTACGAGGAGAAGTAGGAACATTATTTAATTTCGCAAAAGCTACCTGCTTGTTAGCTTCTTTGATTCTTTCGTTACTTAATCTTTTTCTAGATCCCATGGCCCTTTACTATTTTTTTCCTTTGTTTTTAGCTCCGGCATGACCTCTAAAAGTACGTGTAGGAGCGAACTCACCTAATTTATGACCTACCATATTCTCAGTAACATAAACAGGAATAAATTGCTTTCCGTTGTGTACTGCGATTGTTTGACCAACAAAATCAGGAGAAATCATTGATGCTCTTGACCATGTTTTGATCACGTTTTTGCTACCGCTTTCTACGTTAGCAAGAACTTTCTTTTCTAATTTATAGTGGATGAATGGTCCTTTTTTTAATGAACGTGCCATAAATTATTTTTTTCTTCTTTCAACAATATATTTGTTAGACGCTTTCTTCTTGTCACGAGTTTTGTAACCTTTCGCTGGAATACCGTTACGAGAACGAGGGATACCTCCTGTCGCACGACCTTCACCACCACCCATTGGGTGATCTACAGGGTTCATAACCATTGGACGAGTTCTTGGACGACGACCTTGCCATCTAGAACGACCAGCTTTACCAGAAACTTCTAACTGATGGTCTGTGTTAGAAACAACACCTACTGTTGCTTTACACTCCACTAAAATCATTCTTGATTCACCACTTGGTAACTTAACGATAGCATATTTACCATCACGCGCAACTAATTGAGCATAAGTACCTGCACTTCTTGCCATAACTGCTCCTTGCCCTGGACGTAATTCAATACAAGAGATTACTGTACCTAATGGCATATTTTTAAGCTTCATAGCATTACCTACTTCTGGTTCTACGTTTTCACCTGAAACAATTACTTGTCCAGCTTTCAAACCATTTTGAGCAATAATGTAACGTTTTTCACCATCTTCGTAAGATAATAAAGCGATGAATGCAGTTCTGTTTGGATCGTATTGTACAGATTCTACAGTTGCAGCACCTTCTTTATCACGTTTGAAGTCGATGATACGATATTTTTGTTTGTGTCCACCACCGATATAACGCATTGTCATTTTACCAGTGTTGTTACGTCCACCCGATTTAGATTTTCCTTCAACTAATGTCTTTTCTGGCTTAGCATTTTTATCTACTGCCGCAAATTCATTAACCACTCTAAAACGTTGTCCCGGGGTGATAGGTTTTAATTTTCTTACTGACATTTTTTAATTCTTAAATTATCCGAACAACTCTATTTCTTGACCTTCAGCTAAGCTAACGATCGCTTTTTTCAACTTATTTGTTTTTCCAGTTTGAAAACCTGTTTTTGTGTAACGAGTTTTTACTTTTGGAGCAGATACTAAAGTACTAACAGAAACTACAGATACACCGTAAGTTTTTTCTACAGCTTCTTTAATTTGAATTTTGTTAGCTTTTGTGTCTACATAAAACGAATATTGCCCTAACAACTCACTGTTATTAGTTGCTTTTTCTGAAATTACTGGTTTAATTATGATTCCCATTTTCTTCGTCTTATTTTGTTAAATTTTCTTGAACTGTTGCTAAAGAACCTTCTAAAAATACGATTTGAGAAGCATTGATTAAATCAAATACATTTAATTCCTCAGTTGTAACAACTTTAACTTTTTGTAAGTTACGAGAAGATAAATATACATTGCTATTAGATTCACCTAATACGAATAATGATTTTGTGTTCTCTAATCCTAAATCAGTTAAAACAGTTTTGAACTCTTTAGTTCTTGGAGCTTCGAAAGAAAAGTTTTCAACAACTTTGATTTCATTCTCAGCTAACTTTTGTGATAAAACTGATTTTTTAGCTAATCTCTTTTGTGCTTTGTTTAATTTGAAAGAGTAGTTTCTTGGACGTGGTCCGAAAACTCTACCTCCTCCTCTAAACACTGGAGATTTGATAGAACCAGCACGAGCTGTACCTGTTCCTTTTTGCTTTTTGATTTTACGAGTTGATCCCGCAATCTCAGCTCTTTCTTTTGCTTTGTGCGTTCCTTGGCGTTGAGCTGCTAAATATTGTTTAACTTCTAAGTACACTGTGTGTGTAGAAGGCTCAATTCCGAAAACTGCCTCGTCTAAAGATACTGTTCTTCCAGTTTCTTGACCTTTGATGTTTAATACTACTACTTCCATCTTCTAACGATTACGTATGAATTTTTAGGACCTGGGATAGCACCTTTAACAATTAAAAGATTTTTCTCAGTATCCACTTTAAGTACTTTTAAGTTCTGAACAGTAACTTGTTTACCACCCATTCTTCCAGCCATACGCATTCCTTTGAATACACGAGATGGATCTGAACCAGCACCGATAGAACCTGGAGCTCTTAAACGGTTATGTTGACCGTGTGTAGCTTGACCTACCCCACCGAAACCATGACGTTTAACAACACCTTGGAAACCTTTTCCTTTTGAAGTACCTGTAATACTTACAAATTCTCCTTCGTTGAATAATTCAACGTTAACTTCTCCTCCTAGAGTTAAAGAGTTCACGAATTCTTCACCGTAAAACTCAACTAACTTTCTCTTTGGAGTCGTTCCTGCTTTTTTAAAGTGACCTTTTAAAGCATTAGTCGTGTTTTTTTCTTTTGCGTCATCGAAACCAAGTTGAGCAGCAACGTACCCATCTTTCTCTACGGTTCTGACTTGAGTAACCACACATGGCCCAGCCTCTACGATTGTCACAGGAATATTTTTCCCGTTCTCATCAAATAAGCTAGTCATCGCGATTTTTTTACCAATGATACCTGACATTTGATTAAAATATGTTAATAATTTGTTTAATATTTCAGAGAATGTGGACTTTCGACCACTAGAGATCTTCTCTAAAATTAGCATGCAAATGTATGAATTAATTTGTAAACAACAAACTTTCAATTGATTATTTTTCAAAAGTTTACAAACAGCGAAAAATATCAATCAAAGCATTCTTAATAGCAATTCATAAAAAAACCCTGAGATGTGTACGTCTCAGGGTTTATATTTATTTAAAATACAGCTAACTATACTTTAATTTCTACTTCAACACCACTAGGTAATTCTAACTTCATTAAAGCATCAACTGTTTTAGATGAAGAAGAATAAATGTCTAATAATCTTTTGTGAGCTGATAATTGAAATTGCTCGCGAGATTTTTTGTTAACGTGTGGAGATCTTAAAACTGTAAAGATTCTTTTGTGAGTTGGTAATGGAATTGGTCCATTAACAACAGCTCCTGTAGCTTTTACAGTTTTTACGATTTTTTCAGCTGATTTATCAACTAAAGAATAATCGTAAGATTTTAATTTTATTCTAATTTTTTGACTCATTTTTCTTGAATTAAGCGTTACCTTTTGCTTTAGCGATTACAGCTTCAGACACGTTTGTTGGTGCTGGAGCGTAGTGATCGAATTCCATTGTAGATGTAGCACGACCAGAAGATAATGTACGTAATGAAGTTACATATCCGAACATTTCTGCTAATGGAACCATAGCTTTAATAACTTTAGCGTTATTTCTATCATCCATTCCTGATACTTGACCACGACGACGGTTTAAGTCACCTACAATATCACCCATGTTTTCTTCTGGAGTTAAAACCTCTAACTTCATGATAGGCTCTAAGATTTGAGCACCAGCGGCTTTTGCAGCAGCTTTGTAACCCATTTGAGCAGCTAACTCGAAAGATAATTGGTCAGAATCCACAGGGTGGAAAGATCCATCTTTTAAAGTAACTTTTAACGAATCCATTTCGAATCCTGCTAAAGGTCCATTCTTCATTGCAGCTTTAAAACCTTTCTCAATAGAAGGGATAAATTCTTTAGGAACGTTACCACCTTTAATTTCTGAAACGAATTCTAAACCTACTTTTCCTTCATCTGCTGGTCCCATTTCGAAAACGATATCAGCAAATTTACCACGACCACCTGATTGTTTTTTGTAAACCTCACGGTGATTAGCTGGACGAGAGAATGATTCTTTGTACTCTACTTGAGGCTCACCTTGGTTAACCTCTACTTTAAATTCACGTTTTAAACGGTCAACGATGATATCTAAGTGTAACTCACCCATACCAGAAATAACTGTTTGACCAGAAGCCTCATCAGTTTTTACTTGGAATGTTGGATCTTCTTCAGCTAATTTAGCTAAAGCCATACCTAATTTATCAACGTCAGCTTTCGTTTTAGGCTCAACTGCGATACCAATTACTGGATCTGGGAAGTCCATAGACTCTAATACGATAGGGGCTTTTTCATCACATAAAGTATCTCCTGTTTTGATATCTTTGAAACCTACTGCAGCTCCAATATCACCTGCTTCGATTCTCTCGATAGGCTCTTGTTTGTTAGCGTGCATTTGGAAGATACGAGAAATACGTTCTTTGTTACCAGAACGAGTATTTAATACGTAAGATCCAGCGTCTAATCCACCTGAATAAGCACGGAAGAATGCTAAACGACCTACGAATGGGTCAGTAGCAATTTTGAATGCTAATGCTGCGAATGGCTCATCAACTGAAGGTTTTCTTGAGATAGGCTCGTCAGTTTTTGGGTCAGTTCCTGGGATCGCTTCTTTATCACTTGGTGATGGTAAGTAACGACATACAGCATCTAACATGAATTGTACACCTTTGTTTTTGAACGAAGATCCACAAGTCATTGGGATGATAGACATATCTAATGTTGCAGCACGTAATGCAGCGTGAACTTCTTCTTCAGTAATAGAGTTTTCGTCCTCCATGTACTTCTCTAATAAGTTCTCGTCATACGCAGCTACTTCTTCAATTAATTGACCACGGAATTGTCTTACATCGTCAACCATATCAGCTGGGATTTCAACAACATCAAATGTAGAACCATGATTCTCATCATGCCATACAATTGCACGGTTTTTAATTAAATCTACAACTCCTTTAAAGTCTGCTTCGTCACCGATTGGTAATACAATAGGAACAGCATTTGACCCTAACATTTCACGTACTTGACGACATACATTTAAGAAGTCAGCTCCTTGACGGTCCATTTTGTTAACGAAACCTAAACGAGGAACTTTATAGTTATCTGCTAAACGCCAGTTTGTTTCAGATTGAGGTTCAACTCCATCTACTGCTGAGAATAAGAAAACTAAACCATCTAAAACACGTAAAGAACGGTTTACCTCTACTGTAAAGTCAACGTGACCAGGAGTGTCGATAATATTAAAGTGGTACCCTTTAGCGTCTGGTAATGGTTTACCTTGTTCTGTTGGGAATGTCCAATCTACTGTTACAGCTGCAGAAGTAATTGTAATACCTCTTTCAGCTTCTTGCTCCATCCAGTCAGTTGTAGCTGATCCTTCGTGAGTTTCTCCAATTTTGTGATTCTTACCTGAATAGAATAAGATACGCTCTGTCGTTGTAGTTTTTCCTGCATCGATGTGAGCAGCAATACCAATGTTTCTTGTGTATTTTAAATCTCTTGCCATCTTGTATTAGAATCTAAAGTGAGAGAATGCTTTGTTAGCTTCTGCCATTTTGTGAGTATCTTGACGTTTTTTAACGGCAGATCCTTCCTCTTTAGCAGCTGCAATAATTTCTCCAGCTAATTTTTGAGCCATCGATTTCTCGTTTCTGTTACGAGAATATTTGATTAACCATTTCATTGCTGTTGAAATTTTACGGTCTGGACGAATTTCCATTGGAATTTGGAATGTAGCTCCACCAACACGGCGAGAACGTACTTCTACGTGAGGCATTACATTAGATAATGCTTCTTTCCAAATGTCTAATGAAGTTTTTTCTGCATCTTCTTTACGAGAATCTACGATTTCTAACGCATCATAGAAAATTTTGAATGCTACAGATTTTTTTCCGTCGTACATTAAGTTGTTTACGAAACGAGTTACTAACTGATCATTAAATTTAGGATCTGGAAGTAAAGGTCTTTTTTTAGCTCTTGTCTTTCTCATCTTACCTTAAATTTATTTTTTAGCATCTTTAGGACGTTTCGCTCCATACTTACTTCTACGTTGAGTACGTCCGTTTACTCCCGCAGTATCTAACGCTCCACGTACAATGTGGTAACGCACACCTGGTAAATCTTTAACTCTACCTCCTCTAACCAATACTATCGAGTGCTCTTGAAGATTATGACCTTCACCACCGATGTACGCGTTAACTTCTTTCCCGTTTGTTAATCTAACACGAGCAACTTTACGCATTGCTGAGTTAGGTTTCTTAGGAGTTGTAGTGTAAACACGTGTACAAACACCGCGGCGTTGTGGACATGATTCCAATGCAGCCGATTTACTCTTCTTGGTTAGTTTTTTTCTACCTTTTCTAACTAATTGTTGAATTGTTGGCATACTAATTAAATTTCCTTTTAAATTTGGATTAAACCCATTTTTTGGGCATGCAAAACTACAAATAATTTATACAAAAACAAATAATAATGGATTTATTTTACATTGATTTATAATTTTTTAAAGAATTATAAACTATATTTTACAGAATTTTAATTCAAGAATAACAAAACAAGTAAATTATCAATAAACCTAATTTTTGATAAGTGATAGTATCTTATCTACATCTATTGACAACAAAATTTATTAAAACTTTATCCTATATTATTTTTCTCTAAGCTAATAACTTTTCGTATTTTTAATTAATCTGAATATCATATAATTATCGATATATTTTAATAAAAACGTTCGCATAATATTTATTTAATGTTAATTTTACATTAGAAAAATTAATTTTGCACTTCAAAACATTATTAAATGTCGGTAAACTCATTTTTTAAATTATTTACTCCAAAGGATAAAGTATTCTATCCTTTGTTCGAGGAGGCTTCAAAAAGTTTAATCAAATTAGCTGAATTGTTACACGAATGTGTAAACGCTCCAGTTGAGGAACGCGAAGATTACATCGCACAAATTTCTAAAATCGAAAGTAAAATTGAATATCTTACTCAAAAAACAAATTTAGAGTTAAGTAAAAACTTTATCACACCTTTTGACAGAGAAGATATTTATCAATTAGTAAAATCTATCGATTATGTTGCAGATAATTTAAATGGTGCAGCGAATCGTATCAATATTTATCAAGTAGATAAAATTACAAAATCTATCCGCAAAATTACAGCTGTTAACTTAGAGGCTTGTCAATTAATCGGTGAAGGAATTGAGCAATTGAAAGATTTGAGAAACGTAAATCGTATTTACGAAATATGTGAACGAATCAATAAATTAGAAAATAAATCGGATCGTATTTTTGATAAAGCGGTTCAAGAAATTTTTGAGAACGAAACTGATGCCAAAAACATCATCAAATACAAGGAAGTTTTATCTTCATTAGAATCTGCAACAGATAAGTGTAAAAGTGTTGCAAATGTATTGGAAGCAGTAGCGGTAAAACACTCATAACCATAACTTAATCTAAAAGATTATGACAGAATTTTTTTCAGCGTTTTCGAGCATGCTTACGTCAACGCCAGGAATGTTATTGATTACTATTATCGTCTTAGCTTTTGTTTTTGATTATATAAATGGTTTTCACGACGCCGCAAATTCTATTGCTACCATTGTCGCTACTAAGGTTTTAACACCTTTTCAGGCTGTACTTTGGGCAGCAGCATTCAACTTTGCAGCTTACTTTATTTCGGTCTATTGGATTG
Organism: Empedobacter sp. UBA6305; assembly: GCF_002440405.1. Lineage (NCBI taxonomy): Bacteria > Pseudomonadati > Bacteroidota > Flavobacteriia > Flavobacteriales > Weeksellaceae > Empedobacter > Empedobacter sp. UBA6305. The sequence continues at coordinate 65,958 of NZ_DJTP01000020.1, forward strand.
GAGAATTTAAGATTGGTAATACGATTGCAAAATCGGTTAACGAGCATTTTATTACGCTAGAAGTAATTTTAGCTGGAATTATCGCTGCCATTTCTTGGAACTTATTAACATGGAAGTTTGGTATTCCTTCTTCTTCTTCTCATACATTAATTGGTGGTTTTATTGGAGCTGCATTAGCTCATGCTGGTGGTTTTTCTGCTGGTGGAGAAGATGTAATTGTTTACAAAAAAGTAATTCCAATTGTTTGCTTTATCGTATTAGCACCATTAATTGGTATGATTATCGCCTCGATATTAACCATCATCACGCTTCATATTTGTAAAAGAGCCAAACCTGCAAAAGCAGAATGGTGGTTCAAGAAATTGCAATTGGTTTCTTCTGCCCTTTTCTCTTTAGGACACGGTATGAATGATGCGCAAAAGGTAATGGGTATTATTGGAGCTGCGGTTATCTTCTATCACATGAATGTCGATTTTGACCCAGCTTATGTACAAGCGGAAGATAAATTCCAATATTTCGTAGCGCATTGGATGTGGGTTCCTATTACATCGTTTGTTGTTATCGCATTAGGTACAATGGGTGGTGGATGGAAAATCATCAAAACAATGGGTTCTAAAATTACAAAAGTAACACCATTAGAAGGTGTAGTTGCTGAAACTTCAGGAGCAATGACGCTTTATATTTCTGAGCATTTCGGAATTCCAGTTTCTACAACGCATACAATTACAGGTTCTATTATTGGTGTAGGTTTAACGAAACGTGTATCTGCAGTTCGTTGGGGAGTAACAATTAGTTTACTTTGGGCGTGGGTTCTTACCATCCCAGTCTCAGCATTATTAGCTGCATTAATCTACTACATCGTAACATTATTTGTTTAAAAATAACAATCAATATCATTAATATTTAGGAGCTTTTATTAGCTCCTTTTTTATTTTTGAAATAATTTTCGAAATTGATAAATGATAAGTTTAATAAAGTTTTAAATTTGCGCCATGCAATTAACTGTATTATTTATCATTATCGGCTTAGCCATTTTATTTGATTTCTTAAATGGTTTTCACGATGCCGCAAACTCTATTGCAACGGTTGTTACTACAAAGGTTTTAACTCCTATTCAAGCCGTTATATGGGCTGCATTCTTCAATTTTGTTGCTTTCTTCATTGCCAAATTTATCATTGGAGAATTTGGAGTTGCAGACACAATCGCAAAAATTATTAAAGAAGATGTTGTCGTCGCATTTGGATCCAATCCATCTATCGTTGTTATGGCGGCGCTTTCTGCAGCAATCACTTGGAATATTTTAACTTGGAAATTAGGAATCCCTTCCTCTTCATCTCACACCTTGATTGGTGGTTTAGCTGGAGGTGCATTAGCTGCAACAGGTTATGATTTTTCTGCTATTAACAGTACGATTATCTTAACGATTATCGCTTTTATTTTGGTTGCACCAATTATTGGTTTAGTCGCTGGTAATGTTATTTACATCATCACGCTGAATCTTTGTCGAAATGCAAAACCACATAAAGCAGATGCTTGGTTCAAGAAATTGCAATTAGTTTCTTCTGCGATGTTGAGTATTGGTCATGGTTTGAATGATTCTCAAAAAGTAATGGGAGTGATCACGTTTGCTTTACTTGCTAATCAAACTGCAATTGTTAATACGGATATGAATGATTGGATTTTGAATGATGTTTTCAATTGGAAGCATTGGTTCATCACAACAAGTAGTACTGATATTCACGATTGGGTTCCGATTATGTGTTTCTCTGCAATTGCTTTAGGAACTTTAGGTGGCGGAATGAAAATCCTAAAAACGATGGGAAATAAAATTACAAAAATTACTCCTATCGAAGGTTTCACTGCTCAAACAGCTTCAGCTATTACATTATTTTTTACTGAACATATCAAAATGCCAGTTTCTACAACTCACGTGATCACAGGATCTATTATTGGTGTTGGAATGGTAAAAAGAGTTTCTGCCGTTCGTTGGGGAGTTACAATTAGTTTATTATGGGCTTGGATTTTGACAATTCCAGTTTCTGCACTTATTGCAACAGGATTTTATTATCTATTTTCGATGTTTTTCTAACATTAAAAATTTAATCATATAAAAAATGGCTGTCAAAATTGACGGCCATTTTCTATTTATTTTAATATTTATTCTTGAATGATTATTTGCTAAAATCTTCTTTCAATAAATCGATTTTCGCTAACAACGTTTGTTGAACAGCTGGATAATCTTCTTTGTTAGAAAGTGAAGCATTTACAGAGAAATAATATTTAATCTTTGGTTCTGTTCCAGAAGGACGACAAGCTACTTTACTTCCATCCTCTGTATAGAAAATCAATACATTTGACTTTGGTATCTCAATCGCTTTTTCTTCACCAGAAATTAAATCTTTGTCGATAGAAGATTGAAAATCTTTTACACGAACAACTTTAGATCCTGCTAATTCTTTTGGAGGATTTGATCTAAATTCAACCATCATTTTAGCAATTAACTCTGCACCTTCTTTTCCAGGTTTTACAATACTAATTAAATCTTCTTGATATGCTTTTCCGATTTCAAGATAGATTTCCATTAATTTATTGTACAGAGAACTTCCTTTTGCTTTTTGTACAGCAGCAATTTCAGAAACCAATAAAGCTGTTGTAACAGAATCTTTATCACGGATAAAGTCTCCAACCATAAATCCGAATGATTCTTCTCCTCCTCCAACAAAACTTTCTTTGCCTTCGAATTTGCGAATCATATCAGCAATCCATTTGAAACCTGTTAATCCTACTTTACAATCAACATTGAATTTCGCAGCAATATCATAGAAAATATCAGACGTTACGATTGTCGATCCGATAAATTCATTTCCAACTAATTTCCCCGATTTTTGCCATTTTTCTAATAAATAATAAGCCAAAACAGTATTCATTTGGTTACCATTTAATAAAACAATTTCACCTTCATTGTTACGCGTTGCAACACCTACACGATCCGCATCAGGATCTGTTCCAATCACAACATCAGCACCAATTTCATTCGCTAAAGTAACTGCCATAGTCAAAGCCTCTGGTTCTTCTGGATTTGGCGATTTTACTGTTGGGAAATCTCCACTTGGAATTGCTTGTTCAGCAACTTGATGAACTTGAGTAAAACCAGCTTTATCAAAAGCTTTTGGCGTAATTGCAACGGCAGTTCCGTGAATAGAAGTAAAAACAATTTTTATATCTTCCTTACCATCTTGTGTAAAACTTCCGTTCGCTACACATGCATCAATAAAAGCTTCATCAATTTCTTTACCTATATACGTTAACAATGCATCGTTACCTTGAAATTTGATTTCTTCTACTTTTACATTATTTACTTCATTAATAATTTCTCCATCTTGTGGCGGAACAATTTGCGCTCCATCATTCCAATAAACTTTGTAACCATTGTAAATCGGAGGATTGTGGGAAGCTGTCAACACAATTCCAGCATCACAACCTAAATGACGAACTGTAAAAGACAATTCTGGCGTTGGGCGAAAAGATTCAAACAAATAAACGTTGATTCCATTCGCAGTCAAAACATCGGTAACCATTTTTGCAAACGTATCCGAATTGTGACGAACATCGTATGCAATCGCAACTTTTTTCTCTTTATTCGGAAATTGTTGATTAATATAATTTGCTAAACCTTGCGTTGCTGCACCAAGTGTATATTTGTTTAAACGATTTGTTCCAACACCCATTATACCACGCATTCCTCCTGTTCCAAACTCAAGGTTTTTATAAAAAGAATCGTCTAATTCGGTTGGATTATTATCAATTAAATCTTGAACAGCTTTTCTTGTTTCCGCATCATAAGCGTCAGAAAGCCATAATTTAGCATTATCTAAACTTGAAGTCATTCTTATCTTTTATTTTTTTAATACTTGGGCGCGGTCGGCAATTTTTGTATCCTTATTAGGATCGCCCATAAAATTTACAATTGAGTTTCCTTTTGCAGAACCATATAAGGTTTGGCGTGCATTGATGTCTAATAAAGCGTTATCATCTGTTGTGAAATTAGCTTCATTGACCTCGTATTTGAATAAATTCAATTGTGCTTCGCCATAAGCTTTCACTTTCATAGTTCCAGCAGTTCCTTCTAACATAATATTAGATTGATCATCTGCTTTCAAATCAAAGTTGTTTGTAATCAAAAAAGTTTGATTAATTCTCGCTTGATCTTTCGCAGAGATAGTCAATTCATCAACATTCAATGTTCCAGAAGTAGTCAAAGAAGTTTGTTTATTTGCATCAATCTTTTCTAAATCTCGTGTCACATAAACGTACAAATCATAGGCACTATAATGGTCTACATTTGATTTTTCTTTGATTGTAACCGCATTATTTTTTGCTTCAACTTCTAAATTATCAATAATATTTTGATGCGATTCTACTTTAACTCCAGATTTATTTCCTGGAACTAAAATAACATTACAATTACACGAAACGCTCAAATCTTTGATATTATCAGCTGTATATTCTTTTTGAGCCGTTGCAGCACCTTCTCCATCAATTGATGATGAACACGAAGTTGCAACTAAACCTAAAAATCCTAATAAAAATATTTTCTTCATAGTAGTTGGTTATTTAATTAGTTTAAATTCAATTCTTTTTGAACTAAATACAATTGTTTTTCGCGATTATTGCGAACAATTAACTCGCCCAAAAATCCCGCCAAAAATAATTGCGTTCCTAAAATCATAAAAACTAACGAAATATAAAAATAAGGACTATCTGTGATTAATCTGGCTGGTGTATGGGAAATATAAACTTTATATAATTTCTCGATTCCTAAATAAAATGAAGCGAAAAACCCTAAAATAAACATCAATGTACCCAATAAACCGAAAATATGCATTGGTTTATTCCCAAACCTTGACGCAAAGAAAAGTGTAATCAAATCCAAGAAACCATTTACAAAACGATTTGCTCCAAATTTTGAAACACCATATTTACGCGCTTGATGTTTTACTTTTTTCTCAATAATTTTCGAATATCCCGCATTTTTCGCTAAAACAGGAATATAACGGTGCATATCACCATACAATTCGATATTTTGCGTTACTTCCCAACGATAAGCTTTCAAACCACAGTTAAAATCGTGCAATTTTACACCAGAGGTTTTACGTGCTACACCATTGAATAATTTCGAAGGAAGATTTTTTGTCAATTTATTATCTTGACGATTTTCTTTCCAACCCGAAACAATATCTGCTTTTTGGTTTTTCAGCATTTTGTATAACGACGGTATTTCCTCAGGAAAATCTTGTAAATCTGCATCCATAGTAATCACAACATCACCTTTCACTTCTTTAAAAGCCGCGCTAAGTGCTGGAGACTTACCATAATTTTTACGGAATTTAATTCCTTTCACTTCTGTATTGAAGTTGGCAATATACTCTATAATTTGCCACGAATCATCTGTACTCCCGTCATCAACGAAAATAACTTCGAATGTAAAATCATTCTGTTCACAGACTTTTTTGATTCTGTAGAATAATTCCTCTAAGGAATCTTGTTCGTTCAGTAAAGGAACAACAACTGAAATATCCATATGTTAAAAAACACGTTTTTTTAAGAATTGTGAAAACATCGCTGCAATTGCGATGTAGAAAGATAAGAAAATTGAGGATAATCCGAAGAAGTTTTTCACAGTAAATAAATTAAGTGTTTTATAATCATCCGAATTTCTAAATGTTTCGATATCTTTTGCGACTTTTGGATCAGACATATTAGACGTAAAAGTATCTAATAACCCTTGTTTCAAACTATCTTGTGCCCATTCTCCATAAGTATTGAAGAATACAAAAATAACAATCAAACTCATGATTCCTGCAAAGAAAATCGTGTAGAAACCAACTTTAAAACCTTCTTTGAAAGTCATTAATTCTTCTGAAGTTTGATGATTTTTTGCTTTATTTTTCGATAAATTGAAAATTATTAAAAAACAATATAATGCATACAAAGGTAATACAATAAAACAGCAAATCATGAAGCTGTAAGTGTAATAATCTTTTACAGAAACTGTTCCGTTTAAAGAAAAATAAAAGTAAAGCGCGAAAAACAATGCTAATGTAATTGCTGTAAGCACCAAAGAGTTTTTGAAAATTTTATTAAAACTAATCATTCTGCAAAGATAATTATATCTCGTAATTCTTTCTCTATTAAATTGTATGATTTAAAAAGGAATTTATCTTCATAAATTCTTTTCTTCAATTATTTTTTACAATATCAATTACTTTTTTAGTTCTAATTTTTATTTGTAAATCAATCTATTAATTCAATCAGACCTAAGCAACAAGAAAGTTTTTTCAATAAACACTTTTATTTTTACAAAACTTTCTTACCTTTGCATCAGGCAAGTCCTACACAACCAGCTCCTGTTGAATCCTCCAGGACGGGAACGTAGCAAAGGTATACGGTCGTAGCGGTGTGATGTAGATCGCTTGCCTATTTTTATTTTTCTAAATTTCACTCCCACTTTTTTTTACCCCATTATTTATTCGTAAATTTGCAACCATTGATTTAAAGATTCAATGGAAACAAACAAAGCACCAAAGTACATTTTCGTTACCGGAGGAGTAACATCGTCGTTAGGAAAAGGAATCGTAGCATCATCATTAGGAATGCTACTAGAAGCAAGAGGATATAGAGTAACAATTCAGAAATTGGATCCCTATATAAATGTAGACCCAGGAACACTTAATCCTTACGAGCATGGAGAATGTTACGTTACGGAAGACGGTGCAGAGACCGATTTAGATTTAGGACATTATGAGCGTTTCTTGAACCGTGCAACGTCTCGTGCTAACTCAGTTACTACAGGTCGTATTTATCAAACAGTTATAGAAAAAGAACGTCGTGGAGATTATTTAGGAAAAACAGTTCAAGTTGTTCCTCATATCACAAACGAAATAAAACGTCGTATCAAATTATTAGGTAATACAGGTGATTATGATATCATCATTACTGAAATTGGAGGTACGGTTGGAGATATTGAGTCTTTACCTTATATCGAATCTATCCGTCAGTTAACTTGGGAATTAGGAGAACATAATTCTTCTGTTATTCACTTAACATTAGTCCCTTATTTAGCTGCTGCGGGTGAATTAAAAACAAAACCTACTCAACATTCTGTTCGTACATTAATGGAAAATGGTATTCATGCCAATGTTTTAGTTACACGTACGGAGCGTCATTTACCAAAAGATGTAAAAGCTAAATTGGCTTTATTCTGTAATGTTCGCAAAGAAAATGTAATCGAAAGTATGGATGCAGACACAATTTATGAGGTTCCATTCTTATTACATAAACAAAATTTTGACGAAGTTGTTTTAAAAGGCTTAGATTTGCCAACTGATCAAGAACCAGATTTTACAGTTTGGAACAAATTCTTATCAAATCATAAAAATCCTAAAAACGAAATAGAAATTGCTTTAGTTGGTAAATACGTTTCGTTACACGATTCTTATAAATCAATTACAGAAGCATTTACACATGCTGCTGCAACTTGCGAAACGAATGTAAAAGTTCGTTGGGTATATTCTGGTGATATTACAGAAGACAATGTTGGAGAGCAGTTGAAAGGCGTTTCGGGAATTTTGATTGCACCAGGTTTTGGAGATCGTGGTATTTTAGGTAAAATAATTGCTGCAAATTATGCACGAAGAAATAATATTCCAACATTAGGAATTTGTTTGGGAATGCAAATTATGGCAATTGAATTTGCGCGTAACGTTTTAGGTTACGAAAAAGCAGATTCAGCAGAAATGGATTTAACAACGCCTTATCCAGTTATCAGTTTGATGGAAGATCAAAAAGATGTATCGGACAAAGGAGGAACAATGCGTTTAGGAAATTGGAAATGTGAATTAACTCCAAATTCAAAAATTGAGAAAATTTACAACACAACCGAAATCTTAGAACGTCATCGTCATAGATATGAATTCAACAATGATTTTTACGATGAATTTGTTGAAAACAATTTTATTCCAGTTGGTAAAAACCCTGAAACAGAATTAGTAGAAATTTTAGAACATAATCAACACCCATATTATATAGGTGTACAATTCCATCCGGAATATAAAAGTACAGTTGCTTCGCCACATCCTTTATTTATAAGTTTTATCGAAGCTTCTTTATTGAATAAACAAAATGATTTATTAAATGCAACAAGAGAAAAAATTTGATTTTAACCAAACGATTGGTTTTATTTTAATTGCAATTCTTTTTGGCGTATTCTATTTTCTAAACAAACCTTCGGAAGCGGAGGTCGAAGCTCAGAAAAAAGAATTAGTTCAAAAGCAAGAGCAAGCAAAAAAACAGGAACAATTAAATAAAACAGCTACAACACAAGCTTTTCAAACTGTAGATTCTACATTAGCAAAAGATGTTGAAATTAGTAATGATAAACTAAAAGTTACTTTTTCGCCAAAAGGAGCTCAAATTTCTGACGTACAAATCGTTGGATATACAGCTTACAATGACAAAAAAGATGGACACAAAGATCCTTTACATTTGATAAAAGATGGATCAAGTAAGTTCAATTTATCATTCAAAACAAAACAAGGAGCTGTTCTTAATGTTTCGGATTTAGTTTTTGTACCTCAAGTACAGAAAAATGCGAACAATACAATTGTGACGTTTACAGCAAATGCGCAAAATAGTCAAATTCAATACATCTATACATTAGGCGATTCTTATGGTATCGATTTCGAAGTTAAAACGCAAGGTTTATCTAACATCACTTCTGATAAAAATGTAGATTTAGCGTGGACAATGGATGGTTTCAGTACTGAAAAAGGGAAAGATCAAGAAAAATATTGGTCACATACTTATTTTCAGTTCAAAGGAAACAAAGACATCGAATACGAATTATTTGGTTCTGACGAATGGGAAGAAGAGGAAGCTATTTCTTGGGTAGCCAACAAACAACAATTCTTCGCAACAGTTTTATCAAATGATGAAGGGTTTAAAACAACAAAAGGTGGTTCTAAAAACTCTGATAAAGAGGATTTAACTTATAGTAAACACTATCACTTAAACTCAAAATTAGAGTTAAAAAATAATGAAATCAATACAAAATTCACATGGGATTTTATTCCATTGGATTATAAAATGTTGAAAGATTATAACGACAAAGGATTCCAAAACTTAATTGACTTTGGTTGGGGATTATTTGGTTGGTTGAATAAATATTTCTTCTTGAATGTATTTAAATGGTTGGCAGCAATGAGTATTCCTTTAGGATGGGTAATCTTCTTGATGACAATCGTTGTAAAATTGATTTTATCTCCAATTATGTACAAACAATACCGTCAATCTGCATTGATGAAAGTTGTTCGTCCAGAGTTGAATGAAATCAACGAAAAATACAAGGATCCAAAAGATGCGATGAAGAAGCAACAAGAAACAATGGCAATTTATCGTAATGCAGGAATCAATCCATTAGCAGGATGTTTACCAGCATTATTACAAATTCCTATTTTCTATGCGTTATTCCGTTTCTTCCCGAACTTAATCGACTTGAGAGGTGTTCCTTTCTGGTTCGTAGATGATTTAACAGCATTCGATGATTTAATCAAATTACCAGAATGGGTTCCATTCCTTAATGGTCACTTAAGTGTATTCGCTTTATTATACATTGTTGCAATGATGATTTATTTTAAAGTTTCTGGATCTATGGATAACTTCCAAATGCCACAACAAGAAGGAATGCCAAACATGCAATTCATGAAATACATGATGTATGTAATGCCAGTTTTCTTCTTTGTATTCCTTAACAATTACGCTTCAGGTTTATCTTGGTATTATTTAGTATCCAATGCGATTAATATTTTCATCGTGTTATATATTAAGAAATATATGATTCACGAAGCGAAGATTCATCAAATCATCGAAACAAATAAAACGAAACCTAAAAAAACAGGTAAGTTTGCTTCGAAAATGCAAGAAATGATGAAACAAGCTCAAGAAATGCAAGAGCAACAACAAAAGAACAAAAAGAAATAATCACATTATATTTCAAATTCAAAAATCCGTTAATAATAATTAACGGATTTTTTTATTTATTTAAGACAATAAAAATTTTAGTAACCAATTTATTAAATATCAATAATTTATTCATTTAAAATACTTTTGTAGTGTACGTTACACACTTTTTATGAATAAATTCTTTTTTATTTATTATTTTCAGATTATTATTGTCTAAAAATAATAAATAACATGAATAATATTTACTCGATTAAAGACCAAACAGCAAACCCTGGACCTTTAGGATTATTTGGTTTTGCAATGACAACTGTTTTATTAAACATACACAATGCAGGCTTTTTTCCTGTTAATAGTATGATTATGGGAATGGGTGTTTTCTTTGGAGGTGGAGCACAATTTGTGGCTGGCGTTATGGAATGGAAAAAAGGAAACAACTTTGGTAGTATTGCATTCATGTCTTATGGTGCTTTTTGGTTAACACTTGTATTTATATGGTTAGCACCGATGTTTGGCGTAGAAAAACCGGACGGAAATGCAATGGGATGTTATTTAGGAATGTGGGGATTATTTACATTAATCAACTTTTTACAAACATTAAAAGGTAATTTGGTCGGAAAATTATTATTTGGTTCGTTAACCTTATTATTCTTGTTATTAGCAGCAGGTAACTTTACAGGAAGTCAAAGTATTTTACATTTTGCTGGTTGGACAGGAATCATCTGCGGATTTATTGCTTTTTACGAAGCTTCTGCAATTATGATTAATCAGAAATACGAAAAAGCAATTCTTCCTTTATAAATAATATGAATAAAAAAAATCCTTTATCAGAGACTGATAAAGGATTTTTTTTATAATTGTAATGAATTATTTATTAAACATTGGTGCTAATAATTTTTTCCAGATAAATAATAAAATTAATGATCCTAAAATTGAAAAAATCCAATCCAACGGACTGAAAAAACTCACTTCTCCATCATGAGAAATTCCTAAAATTGTACGCATATAAGCTCCTAAATATGCACCAACAATACCTATAAGTGCAGTTACCCAAAATCCTCCCGGATCTTTACCTGGCATTATTGCTTTAGCAATTCCAGCACAAATTAAACCGAACACTAAGTATACCAAAAAGCTCCAAACTCCGGTAATACCTAACATAATAAATGAAGTTGTCATCATAATTAATAGTATTTTTTATGGTTTTAAAAATTGTTAAGTAAATCTTAACTAAAATCGTTCCAAAAAGATAAGAAAAGTTTTTGTAATTTGTAAATTTGTAACACTATAAAATAAAATTTATGTCTCTAATCAAATCTATTTCAGGTTTTCGTGGAACAATCGGAGGAAAACCAGGAGATAATTTAACTCCAATAGACGCTGTAAAATTTGCAGCAGCTTACGGAACTTGGCTTAAGAATCAATCAAATCAATCAGAATATAAAGTAATTGTAGGGCGTGATGCTCGTATTTCTGGACAAATGGTTTCTCAATTAGTTTGTTCAACTTTACAAGGATTAGGAATTAATGTTGTCGATTTAGGTTTATCTACAACGCCAACTGTAGAAGTTATGGTGACACATTTGCATGCAGATGGAGGAATTATTTTAACTGCTTCTCACAATCCAAAAGAATGGAATGCGTTGAAATTATTGAATGCAAAAGGAGAATTTGTTTCTGCTGCAGACGGCGCACAAATTTTAGCTTTCGCAGATAAAGATGATTATACATTTGCAGAAGTTGATGATTTAGGTTCTTATGAAACTTTTGATGATGCAATTGATTTACATATCGAGAAAATTTTGGCTTTGCCATTAGTGAATACAAAAGCGATTCAAGAGAAAAATTTCAAAGTTGCGATTGATGCGGTAAATTCAACTGGAGGAATTGCAATTCCTAAGTTATTACAACGTTTAGGTGTGATTCATTACGATATGTATTGCGAGCCAAACGGACATTTTCCTCATAATCCAGAGCCTTTAAAAGAACATTTAGGTGATATCTGCAAAAAAGTAATCGACGAAGAAGCTGATTTCGGGATTGTAGTTGATCCAGATGTTGACCGTTTAGCAATTATCGACGAAAAAGGTGAAATGTTTGGAGAAGAATACTCATTAGTTGCAGTCGCAGATTATGTATTATCAAAAACGCCTTCAGCAACAGTTTCTAACTTATCATCTTCTCGTGCTTTACGCGATATTTCTGAAAAATATGGTCAAAAATATTCGCCATCAGCAGTTGGAGAAGTGAATGTTGTAGTTGAAATGAAAAAAGTTGACGCTAAAATTGGTGGAGAAGGAAACGGTGGTATTATTTATCCAGAATTGCACTACGGACGCGATTCTTTAGTAGGAATTGCTTTATTCTTGACATATTTGGCTGAACAAAATAAATCAGTTTCTGAAATTAGAGCTTCTTATCCTGCTTATTTTATGGCGAAAAAGAAAATAGAATTAACACCAGAAATCAATGTTGACGAATTGTTAGTGAAAATTCAAGAAGTTTACAAAAACGAAGAAATCAATACGGTTGATGGAGTTAAAATTGATTTCCCTACAGAATGGGTTCATTTAAGAAAATCAAACACAGAGCCAATTATTCGTATTTATACTGAAAGTACCTCAGAAGAAAATGCAAATAAATTAGCTGATAAAATGATCGAAAGCATAAAAAATATCATCTAAAACAATCTATTTTAATTGTTTAACAAATGTGCAAAACTCTAACAATTCGTTATGATTTTTGCACATTTTATTTTGTAAATTAGTCTATCACTATGGACGAAGATTTTTTTAATAACGAGCTAATTGAAGGTTTTGAGCAAATGCTTGATAATCGTGAATATAAGTATTACGATTCGGAGGATTTGGTCGAAATTATTGAGTTCTATCTTGAAGTAAATGATAGCGAATATGCAAAACGTTCGTTGGATTTTGCAGAAAAAATGCATCCCGAGAATATAGATATCAAAATCAAGAGAATCGAATATTTTCTTACAACTGAGGATTTAAAAAAAGCTGCAAAACTCATCAAAGATTTAAAAGATTTAGCTGCAAACGAATTAGATTACCTTCTTGTACACGCACGTTTTTGGGGATTGAAAAATATGCCTCGAAAAGCGATAAATTTTTATGAAGAAGCTTTGCAAATAGACGAAGAAGAAACTGATTTTATTTGCAATTGTATCGGAAATGAATATTTGAATTTAGATGAAGTTCATTCTGCGTTAATTGCTTTCAAAAAAGCATTGAAATTCAATCCAGAAAACGATTATACTTTCTACTCTATTATTCAATGCTACGAAGAAATTCATAATCCTGATGAATGCATCGAGTTTCTAAAAGATTTTATTGACGATAATCCATATTCGGAAGTTTCTTGGTTGCAACTTGGTCTGTTGTACAATCACAAAAAAATGTATGACGAAGCTATAAATGCGTTAGATTACGTGCTTGCGATTAATCCTAACTCTATTGTTGGTCATGCTAACAAAGCAGTTTCTTTAGAAGAATTAGGAGAATACAACAAGGCAATAGAAACATTAGAAGAAACATTAGAATTTGATGATTCGCCTGCTGTTACGCATATGAAAATTGGTGAATTGTATGAAAAGTTAGAGAAACCACAAAAAGCGTTGAAAGCTTATCATATTGCGATAAAAGAAGATCCGCAATTGGATAAAGTTTGGGCAAAAGCAGCTTCGCTTTACAACAAATTAGAAAATATTGAAGAAGCCGAATATTACATTCAGCGAGCGATAGAATTGAATGGCGATAATTACGAATATTATACAGATTCAACTTACTATTTTCTGAAACAAATGAAGTTTGAGGAAGCTATAAAAAACCTTTCGAAATTGGTTCAATTAAAGCCTTTAGTTTTCCATACTTGGTTTGCTTACGTCGAAACTTTAATTGCTGTTGGCGAATACGAGGAAGCGATTGCAGTCTTATTAACAGGCGCTTTAAAGAATTTTAATCGTGCCGAATTTTTCTATCAATTGAGTAATGTCTATTATATTACAGAGCAAGATCAATTAGGAAATGAAGCGTTGCAAAATGCATTAAGTTTGGATCGAAATTTAAAAGATTCTATGATCGAATATTATCCGATTTTAGAAGAAAAAATCAATCAAATTTCTGGAAATAACGAATAAAAATATAATTCTTAAGCCATCTTTTTTAGATGGCTTTTTTCTTCACAGTAAAATAACACAGGTTTATTCAAAAAAACTTAACTTTATGATACTAAACAAGCCTTATGAACTTTGTCGCACATCAATATTTATCTTTCGGAAATCAATCGCTTCAAATTGGAAATTTGCTTGGTGAAACTGTAAAGGGAAAACAATATTTAGATTTTCCAGAAGATATTCAGAAAGGCATTTTATTGCATCGTTCAATTGATACATTTACAGATTCTCACGAAACTGTCAAACAAAGTTCAAGTTATTTTCACGAAACACAACACAAATTTGCACCAATTATTATTGATGTGATTTATGATTATTTTTTGATTAAATATTGGAATAATTATTCTGAAACTCCTTTCGAAAAATTCAAATCAGATTGTTATCAATTATTTAAGGATGAATACAATTCGCTTCCAAAAAAACTACAAGAAATCATTTTTTATTTGTTGAAATATGATTGGTTCGAAAATTATTCGACCATAGAAGGCGTTCAAAAAACATTAAAAGGAATCGGAAGTCGAGCAAAATTTGAGAATAATTTACATCAAATCATTCCCGAATTTGAAAAAAATTATTCTAATCTCGAAACTGATTTTCTATCATTTTTTCCTCAAATCCAAACGCATTGCAAGAACTTTGTATTCATTGATTCTCAAGTCTAAATTTCATTTTAAGAATTCGATAAAATTCATTAGTTTAGGGCTGTAAACAAACAGAAAACCACAATGGATTTAACTTTTAATAAAAGAGAGGATCATAACAAATTATTACTTTCTAAACTACGCCAAAAACTGAAACAAGTTTACCTTGGCGGAGGTCAAAAAAGAATTGATGCGTTGCATAGCAAAGGAAAAATGTCTGCAAGGGAACGTATTGATTATCTTTTGGACGAAAAAAAACCGAACATAGAGATTGGTGCTTTAACAGGAGATGAAATGTACAAAGAACACGGCGGATGTCCTTCGGGAGGTGTTGTTGTGAAAATTGGTTACATTTCTGGTAAACAGTGTATTGTTGTTGCAAATGATGCGACAGTAAAAGCTGGTGCTTGGTTCCCAATTACAGGTAAAAAGAATTTGCGTGCTCAAGAAATTGCGATGGAAAATAAATTGCCAATTATTTATTTGGTGGACAGCGCAGGTGTTTATTTACCAATGCAAGATGAGATTTTTCCTGATAAAGAAATGTTTGGTCGAATTTTCCGCAATAATGCAATCATGTCATCAATGGGAATTACTCAAATTTCTGCTGTGATGGGAAGTTGTGTTGCTGGTGGAGCATATTTACCAATTATGAGCGACGAAGCAATGATTGTAGACAAAACAGGTTCTATTTTCTTGGCAGGAAGTTATTTGGTAAAAGCAGCTATTGGAGAAGATATTGACAACGAAACTTTAGGTGGAGCAACAACACATTGCGAAATCTCTGGCGTGACTGATTATAAAGCAAAAGATGATAAAGATGCGTTGGATAGAATAAAATCTATTGTTGGTAAAATTGGTGATTATGAAAAAGCTGGATTTAATCGAATTGAAGCAGCAAAGCCTGCTTTAGATGAGCAAGAAATCTATGGTATTTTACCTGAATCTCGTGCTGAGCAGTACGATATGTATGACATTATTAACAGAATTGTTGATAACTCAGAATTGGACGAATATAAGCCTGATTATGGAAAATCAATTATTTGTACTTATGCTCGAATTGATGGTTGGGCGGTTGGAATTGTAGCTAATCAACGTAAAATCGTGAAGTCTAAAAAAGACGGAATGCAGTTCGGTGGTGTGATTTATTCAGATTCTGCGGATAAAGCGACTCGTTTTATTGCGAATTGTAACCAAAAGAAAATTCCGTTAGTTTTCTTACAAGATGTGACTGGTTTTATGGTTGGATCTAAATCTGAACATGGTGGTATTATCAAAGATGGTGCGAAAATGGTAAATGCAGTTTCGAATTCTGTTGTTCCAAAATTCACGATTATAGTTGGTAATTCTTATGGTGCAGGAAACTATGCTATGTGTGGAAAAGCTTATGATCCTAGATTAATTGCGGCTTGGCCTTCGGCTCAATTGGCAGTTATGGGAGGTGAGCAAGCGGCGAAAGTTTTGCTACAAATAAAAGAAGCGACTTTGAAAGCGCAAGGTGTAGAAGTTGATGAAGTGAAAAAGCAAGAACTTTTGAACGAAATTACAGCAAAATACAATGATGAAACAAGTCCTTATTATGCTGCGGCACGTTTGTGGACAGATGGAATTATTGATCCTTTGGATACGCGTAAATGGATTTCGATGGGAATTGAAGCTGCGAATCATGCTCCGATTGAAAAACAATTTAATTTAGGTGTTATCCAAGTTTAGAAAAACGAAAATATTTTTAAAAATAGAAGAGAATCCAATTTAGGATTCTCTTTTTATTTTTTGAATATTGTTTGAAACATGTAAATCAAATCTTGTCGAAAACTCCAATTCTTTACATATTCTACATTGATCTTAACTTTATCTGGCCAAAGAATTTCATCATTATATTTGATTGGATCATTTACATTGGATAAAATTTCTTCTTCTTTACAATATTTCAATTGAGCAGGACCAGTAATTCCAGGTTTAACTTTCAACACCAATCTATCCTCTCCAACCAATTTATCTGCATAACCAGCGACATCAGGACGAGGTCCAACAAAACTCATTTCCCCTATTAGAATATTGAATAATTGAGGTAATTCATCTAATTTATAATCTCGAAGAATCTTTCCAATTTTGGTAATTTGATGTTGATCGGTTGTTATTGTCGATTTAGAAACCCCTTTAATCGTTCTGATTTTATAAATATTGAAAAATCTTCCGTCTTTCCCAACTCTTTTTTGTGTAAAAACGCCAAATTGATTGGTATCTATAGAACTTATGATAATTAACAAAACAATTAACCCAACTAAAAATATTAGTAGGATTAATGCAAGTATATAATCAAATATGTTCTTTAAGATCATTTCAATTAAAAGAATTTACTTTTATTTCGAGAAGCTAAACATTTTATTTTTCCGAATGATGAATTATCAAAATTCTCATCTCCAGCAAAATATCCGTAGCCGTAGCCGTAACCATATCCGTAACCGTAGCCAGTTTTAATTTGGAAATCGTTGAATATAATTCCGACATTCGAAACCTCACCTTCATCATATTTATTCGAAATTGCATGGATAAAGTTTTTCTCCGAATAGTTGTAACGTGTTACATACAATGTGCAATCTGCGTTAAGCATCAAATCGTACGAATCTGTTACTAATCCTATTGGCGGTGAATCTATAATTACGAATTCATATTTCTCTTTCAATTCAGCAAATAATTGATCCATTCGATTACTCAAAATCAATTCTGAAGGATTTGGAGGAATTGGACCTGCTGAAATAATATCTAAATTTGGTAAAATTGTACGTTGTGTAATTTGATTTAACTCTAAATCATCCGCAACATAGTCTGTTACACCTGTTTTATTATTAATGTTAAAATCATCAAAGATTTTTGGTTGACGTAAATCTAATCCAATCAGAACCGTTTTCTTATCCATAGAACCAAGTGAACTCGCAATATTCATCGCATTGAAAATTTTACCTTCACCTCCAATAAATGATGTCATTAAAATCGTTTTGTTATCATCTTCAAGTCCTGGATTCTTGTATAAATATTTCAGATTAGAACGAATTGATCTAAACGATTCAGAAATTCCTGATTTTGGATTGTTGATTACAACTAAAGGTTATAGGAATTTCTTTAATCAATTCGCCTTGATACAAGTTAAGCATCAAAGTAAAGTCGAATTTATCTTTTGGTAAGTTTCGCAACAAATCTAAAACTACTATTGGAACTCCACCCATTTCTAATGAACGAAGCCTAAAAAGTACTTTTATTTTTCTATGTTGATTTGACATTTGGTTAGTTTAATAAACAAAAATACAACATTGAGTTTGAATTGAATAATACAACAACTTAAAAACTCATAAAATAATTCTTAATTTTGCAGAAAAAGTAGTCGAATGTTCAAAATTGGTACAAAAGTTAAAGTGATAGATGATAATATTTCGGGAACAATTTCCAAATTGAAAGGTGATTTTGTTTACTTTAATGATGAGTTTGGTTTTGAATATGAGTATCGCCAAGATGAAATCATCAAAGATATTGAAATTGACTATGAAGAATATCGAGATGAGAAAATCAAAGAATTTTCGAAACCAAAGTTTAAGACTTTTCGCAAATCTCATCGACATCCTTATTTAACGCGAGAAATTGATTTGCATATCGAAAATTTAGTTGATAATTGGCGTGATTTGGATAATGCGCAAATTATACAAACACAATTAGATGTTGCACGAAATGAGGTGGAGCGCGCTATGTTCGAAAGTCAAATTCGATTGATTTTAATTCACGGTTATGGAAAAGGAATTCTGAAAAAAGAAATTACCGAATTGTTATATCGTTACACGAATATCGAATTCTATGACGCCTCGTTCAAGGAATATCACGGCGACGCCATAGAAGTTAAATTTATTTAAATTGAGATATTTCGATACAATTTTCTTATTCTATCGAAACGAAAATCACTCAATATGACAATTTTCATTATTATTAGTCATTGGCTATAAACAAAGAAAGTCATTCTGAATTTGTTTCAGAATTTCATTATTTTTAGGATTAAAATCTTTTGATCCAATCCATCAAATCATAATAATTTTGAGGAACAATTCCGTGTCCACTTCTATATTCGTGGTATTCAAAATTAATATTCATCGATTTTAAAAACTCGTCACCCATTCGTCCTAATTCAATTGGCAATACAACATCTTCTGTTCCGTGCGAAACAAAGAAATTTAAGTTCGAAAAATCTTTCGATTGATCAAAATCTCCAATAATTTTAGCTTCTGGATAACCACTTAAAATAGCCACGTTTTTAATCTTTTCTGGATTATTTAGCGAAATCGCATAACTCAAAATTGCACCTTGGCTAAAGCCCATCAATGTTACATTTGCGTCATCTAAATTCTCTTGTTGAACAATTGCATCAATAAATTCGACCAATTTATTACGCGATTCTATTGCTTGCGTTTCATCCATCCATTTTTCATTGTTCACAAAATTAATATCATACCACGCATATCCGCCATACACAATATCATGCAACGCTCGTACACTTATAATATGCGCATTCTGCGGTAAATCTTGTGCAAATGAAAACAAATCTTCTTCGTTGCTTCCATAACCATGTATCAGCACAAAAAGAGGCGTTTTTTCAGTCGAAACAACAGGTAAACGTTCGATATATTTTATTCCATTCAATTCTTTCATACAAACTTATTTTTAGCGAATTTAATTCTAATTTTTCTAAATAAAATTATTTTCAGTTCAGTTAAAACCCTTCGAAAACACCCAAACCAAATAAAGCGAAATCATATTTCACAGGATCATTTGCATCCATTTCTCGCAATTTTGTATCAAGTTCTTTCAATGCTTTTGCATCATTTTGTTTTCGAGTCAGAATATTTAATTTTCGTGCAACATTTCCCGAATGTACATCCAAAGGACAGGAAAGAATAGAAGTTGGAATGGATTTCCAAATTCCTAAATCTACGCCTTGTTTGTCATCACGAATCATCCAACGCAAGTACATATTGATACGCTTTGCAGCCGAATTATTCAATGGATCTGAAATATGTTTAGTTGTTCGAGTTGGATGTTCTATTTCAAAAAAAGTTTGTTTGAAATTCGAGATTGATGCTTGCATCGAATCTGAAGTTTGATGTTTTGCAAAAACTTGTTCCAATCCGCCATGATTTTGATAAATGTTACGAAGCGATTGCATGAAAAATTTCAAATCTTCACTATTGAATGTTCTGTGAACAAAACCACCCAAATTCTTTAAATGATTCTCAGAGAAATTCATCACAAAATCGTAAGGCGAATTTCCCATCAACTGCATCATTTTATTCGCATTATTGATAATCATTTTACGATTTCCCCATGCAATTGTTGCCGCTAAAAACCCAGCAATTTCGATATCTTCTTTCGCAGAAAATCTATGCGGAATCTGTACTGGATCAGAATCGATAAAGTCTAATGTATTATATTGAAGAACTTTTTCGTCTAAAAAATCCTTTAATTCTTCTTGAATCATTTACATTTCTATTTGAAAAATTCCATCAGCCATCACCAATTTTCGATCAGTCATATTTGCTAATTCTTCGTTATGTGTCACAATGACAAAAGTTTGTCCAAATTCGTTTCGAAGATTGAAAAATAATTCATGTAATTCTTCAGCATTTTTAGAATCTAAATTACCAGAAGGTTCATCAGCAAAAACTACTTTAGGCTGATTAATCAACGCACGAGCTACTGCTACACGTTGTTGTTCTCCTCCAGAAAGTTGATTAGGTTTATGTGTCAAACGTTGCGAAAGTCCCAAATAAGACATTAACTCTTTTGCACGCTTTTCGGCTTCTGCTTTTTTTGTTTTCTTGATAAAAGCTGGAATACAAATATTTTCTATTGCATTAAATTCTGGCAACAATTGATGAAACTGAAAAATGAATCCAATGTTTTCGTTACGAAATTTAGATAAATCGCGATCGTTTAACTTCGTGATATCTTGTCCCGCAATCTGAATAGAAGTATTATATTTCTTTGGCTCAGAACTTTTTTCTAATGTTCCTAAAATTTGAAGCAAAGTTGTTTTTCCTGCTCCAGAAGCACCAACGATAGAAACGATTTCTTTTTCTACAATCGATAAAGAAACATTTTTTAGCACTTCTAATTCACCAAATTTCTTAACAATATTTTCTGCTTTTATCATGAGGTAAAGATATAAATTAAGTACTAAGTCTTAAATCATAAGTGATAAGTTTTTTTTGAATTAAAATTCGTCAGTTCGAGTGATTTTTAGAAATGAAATGATAAAAAATTGTATCGAGAATAGAATTTCACTAGAATTGACGGTTTTTTATTGATAAAATTATAAAATCAATCCTCCGTCGAAAATGCTTTAAACCCAAAACAAACAATTTTAGTGTACTTGGTACGATTTAAAAATTATATAACAATTGTTTTGACTTTTTAAATCATTAATATTCGTATCTTGTAACCTCTAAATAAATAATATTAATCACTTTTTTAGCATAAGCTGATAAAATTAATATGGCAAAATTTAGAATACATCAACAATATTTTTATTTTTGTAATTGAAAAATCAAAAAAAATGAATCTTCACGAATATCAAGGAAAAGAAATTCTTAGTAAATATGGTGTGAAAGTACAACGTGGTATCGTTGCTACTACACCAGAAGAAGCTGTAGAAGCTGCTAAACAATTAACTGAACAAACTGGTACAGGTTGGCATGTCGTAAAAGCACAAGTACACGCAGGTGGTCGTGGAAAAGGTGGTGG
The DNA here is from genome assembly GCF_002440405.1 of Empedobacter sp. UBA6305. Classification (NCBI taxonomy): domain Bacteria; kingdom Pseudomonadati; phylum Bacteroidota; class Flavobacteriia; order Flavobacteriales; family Weeksellaceae; genus Empedobacter; species Empedobacter sp. UBA6305. The sequence continues at coordinate 87,592 of NZ_DJTP01000020.1, forward strand.
AGTAAAGCTTGCTAAAAACTTGGACGAAGTTAAAGAGAAAGCAAACGAAATCATCGGAATGCAGTTAGTAACACCTCAAACTTCGGCTGAAGGTAAAAAAGTTCATCAAGTTTTAATTGCTGAGGATGTTTATTATCCAGGTGAATCTGAAACTGAAGAATACTATGTTTCTGTATTGTTAGATCGTGCAACTGGTAAAAACATGATTATGTATTCTACTGAAGGTGGAATGGATATCGAGGAAGTTGCTGAGCACACACCAGACAAAATCTTTACAGAAGAAATTGATCCTGCTGTAGGAATCCAAGGTTTCCAAGCGCGTAAAGTTGCTTTTAACTTAGGTTTATCAGGAAATGCTTTCAAAGATGGTGTTAAATTTATCACTGCTTTATATAATGCATACGTTGCGATTGACGCTTCTATGTTCGAAATTAACCCAGTTCTTAAAACATCTGACGATCAAATTATCGCTGTAGATGCTAAAGTATCTATCGATGATAACTCATTATTCCGTCATCCAGATATCGCTGCTTTACGTGATACAAGAGAAGAAGATCCAACAGAAGTTGAAGCTGGTGAAGCTGGATTAAACTTCGTAAAATTAGACGGAAACGTAGGATGTATGGTTAACGGAGCTGGTTTAGCAATGGCAACTATGGATATCATCAAATTATCTGGTGGTAATCCTGCAAACTTCTTAGACGTTGGTGGTACTGCTGATGCTGAGCGTGTAGAAAAAGGTTTCCGTATTATCTTAAAAGATAAAAACGTAAAAGCTATCTTAATCAATATTTTTGGTGGTATTGTACGTTGTGATCGTGTTGCTCAAGGTATTTTAGATGCTTACAACAATATGGGTAACGAAATTAATGTGCCAATTATTGTTCGTTTACAAGGAACAAATGCAGAAATCGCTAAGAAAATGATTGATGAATCAGGTTTCGCTGTTCACTCTGCTATCACATTAAAAGACGCTGCTGACAAAGTAGAAGAATTAGTAGGTTAGGATTTTAACTTATTTACAATATATCAAACCTCTCAAAGAATTCTTTGAGAGGTTTTTTTGTATGATTTATTGTCATTCTGATTTCTATGACAAAACCA
>NZ_DJTP01000010.1:0-5297 GCF_002440405.1 Empedobacter sp. UBA6305
GGGATGTAGGAATACAAATACAATGGGAAAGAGCTTCAAGATGAATTAAGCTTAAATTTATACGACTACGGTGCAAGAAACTACGACCCTGCAATAGGGAGATGGTTCAATATCGACCCTGCTGCTGAACTTAGCAGAAGATATTCACCTTATACTTACGCTCTCAATAATCCCCTAAGATTTATAGACCCTGATGGAATGATTGCAGAAGATATTATTAGAGGTCAAACCAAAGAAGATGTAGGGAAAATGAAAGAAGATATTCATAATGTTTTAAAAGATGATAAATTCAGTAAACTAAGAGGACTTATTGATGTTAAAGGAAAGGAATTTAAATCCATAAACTCAAAAGATTTAGCTTCTGCTTTATCAGGAGTTGATATGAATGAAGATGAGAAGGCTTATGTTGATATAGTAACAAATACAATTAATTCAAAAGAAATACATACTATTGAATATATGAGCGGAGAGTTTACATCTACAGAAGGTGCTGCAGCATTTAAAGAGCATATGAATAGTATTCAGTCTGGAGTTGGAGATGCAATGGTAATAGATGATAAATTAAGTACAAGTCTAGTAACAGGGTTAGGTAAAGAAGGTTTTAATGTTCCAACCAAAAATGGTTCTCATTCTTTTATAAATTCAAATGTATCTGGTAATGAAAGAAGTTCTACTTCTGGACATGAATTATTTGGACATGGTATCCCATCTGCTAGAAAACTTACTCCTGCAGATAATAATTCAAATGCTATACGAGCAGATAATCTAATAAGACGATTATTAGGTATGCCTCAAAGAGATGGGAAAGATCATGGAGGTTATTCTGAAGGACATATAAAAGACCCTAAAAAAATACCTCTTACTAAATAGTTTATAAAATGAAAATATTATATTTTTTACTTTTTCTTTCTTCAATTTGTATAGCTCAAATTAATGATGAATTTAGTTCTATATCAAAAAGTAGAAATAATGCAGAAAAAGTTTTCAAATTGTTTAATAATGAGAATCATAAAATTATTTTATACTCTCTAGAAGATAAATATTTTTATCTTATTATTGAAACAGAGAAAAAAGATTTTTATAAAGAATATTATATAGCTTTAGATGATTTAGACTCTGTAAATGAAGTTCGCTTCATAAATAATATTAAACAGACTAGAAAACAACGAAAAGATAAAAAGAAATCTAATAAATTATTATCTGAAGCAGAACCTATATTTGATTTAAAAAAATATCATACAAATTTAATAACTAAAGTTCCAAATGCAGAATTTGTAAGAGGAGTACCATCGTATTTTGTATTAAAAGATATTAATAATGAAAAATATGGAGAATATCAGTTAGCATCACTAACCCTACCTTTACCTATAAATGGAAAACTTGCAGGTTATTTGATTAAACGATTATCCGAAGAAATAAATCGAAAAGAATAATAATTAGGGTAGTGTATCAGAAGTGTTGTTATTATACAACATATTAATTACAAATAATTCATAATAAAGCAAAAGGCAAACTAAGGTTTGCCTTTTGTTATTTTATCAGTTTTAGTAAATCCTTTATTTCTTTATCGGAGATAGAATTTTGCTCGCTTTTATCGTAAAGAGAAAGTAGATAAATTGTTTCATTTTCAATAAAAAGATGCGTTATTACTCTTGCTCCACCGCTTTTACCTTTACCTTTCGACTTTATTGCCAAACGAATTTTGTAACAATTATCGGCTAAAGCAGTTCCTAAGGTAGGATTTTGTTGTAATTCTTCAATTAAAACAGCTAAATCCTCTTTCAACGAACGGTATTTCTTTCCAAGTTTTTTGGCTTCTTTCAGAAATTCCGGCGTTGCAATAATATTATAACTCATCCAATAACTCTTTGGCAGAAATACCTTTTAACTTTCCCTCTTTTATCAGATTTAGTTCTGTTACAGCTTGTTTCAAACTCGCCTTTACATCTTCTGTAGAATCGGTATTTTCAGTATTTTGTCGTGTAATTTTCATTTTCAAAGCCTTTGCAAAAGCTTTTAATGCTTTCGCTTCTTCCGATGTAGAAGGCTCTACGATATAGATTTCTTGCGTTGTCATTATTCAACTATTTAGAGAAAGCTTGTTTTGTTTTAAAATTCTGAATATAGGTATCAATTACATTAAACAATACACTTTTGGTTGTACTGTCCATTTTCTGAATATCATTTATTCTGTCCACTGTTTCTTTATCGAAAGAAGCATTTTCACTTTGTCCTGTTAAAAAATCAACAGTTACTCCAAAAGCATTTGCCATTTTGATAATCATATCCAAAGATGGCTGACTTTCGTTTCGTTCATATCTGCTAATAATCTCTCGAGAAGCACTAATCTGTTTTGCAAGTTCTACTTGCGACCAGTTTTTCTCCTTGCGTAAGAGCGTTATTTTGCTACTAATGTTTAATTCATTACTCATAAAAGCACTGTTTATATGATATATAGCAAATATACGAGTAATACATTACATAAAAAAGAAGTCGATTAGTTGTTAATTTGAGAAATGAATTATATTTTTGCGTAACACATTCCGCATAAAAATAAATTAAAATAATTTTTCAAATGGAAATAAGCGAGATAAAGACGAGATTAAGTTTAGCAAACGTACTGCATCATTACGGATTAAAACCTAAAAACAATATGCTGAAATGCCCGTTTCATTCGGATAAAACAGCGAGTTTACAGGTTAATTTGGAAAAGAATTTTTACAACTGTCATGCATGTTCCAAAACAGGCGATGTGATTCAGTTTGTGCAAGATTATGAGAAATTAAGCAAACATGAGGCAATAAAGAAAGCTTCGCTTTTAGTGAATAATGAAAATTTACAAATGAATAATGGGATAAACGTAGAGCATAAAACGTTAACCGCCATACATTCATCGTTTTTACAAAAAATGTATCTCAGCTTTAGAAAAGGCTTATTATGCAGTGATCCTGCCAAAGATTATTGCCATTCGAGAGCCTTAAATTTTGATGAATTAGAAGTCGGTTTTAACTCGGGACAATTCCATCATGGAGCACGAAAAGATGAAAATTTAATCAATCAATGTGTAGAAGCTGGACTTTTAATTCCCTACGGAACCAACAGTAGAACAGGCGGACAATCCTATAAACCATTCGGAAATAAATGCCTTGTTTTTCCATTAAAAAACTGTGATGGGCAGACCGTTTCATTTTATTTCCGTTCAACTCTTGATAATAAAGATTCTCGCCATTTTTATTTGAAAAACAGACAAGGTTTATATCCAAATTATCCCAATCGAGAAGCTAAAAAGCTGATTTTAACCGAAAGTATTATTGATGCAGCTTCATTACTTCAATTACGAAGTACGAATTTAGAATTAAGAAAATATGAAATACTTGCCTGTTTTGGGACGAACGGATTAACAAACGAACTATTAGAAATAATAAAACAACTCAATGAGTTGGAAGAAATTATCTTCTGTTTTGATATGGATGAAGCAGGTCAAAAAGCTACCTTAAAATATGCAAAATTACTTCAATCCATTCATCCAAAAGTGGTGTTTTATAATGTTCAATTCATTGATAAAGATGTCAATGAAACTTTAATGGCTTATGATGAAACAATTGTTTTAGACTGTTTGGAGAAAAGATAACCAATTGATTTTTCTACTTCTCAAACTTCTTTTTCAATTGAAAAAGAAACTGTACCAACACCTTTGGAACAGCCTAAAATGACAACCGATTTATTTTTTCAGTTGAATGATTTAATCGAAAAAAGTGGAATTGTAGGCGAGCAGGACAGCCGATTGTTACTGTTTATTATTGCAAGTTCGTATAAAACCAAACATCCACTTCACGCCATTGTACAAGGAAGTTCTGGCAGTGGAAAAACACATTTAATCAGTAAAATAGCCGATTTAATGCCACAAGAAGATGTGCTTCGTTTTACTCGAATTACCGAAAGTAGTTTATACAATTGGGGCGAATATGAATTAGTTGGAAAATTGCTTATCATCGAGGATTTAGACGGTTTAAAAGACGAAGCCATGTTTGCCATGCGTGAATTAATCAGTAATCAGAGATTAAGTAGTTCAGTGAGTATCAAGGATAAAAAAGGCAATATTAAAGCCGTTAAAAAGGAGGTTCGTGGCGTATTTAGTTCACTTTCTGCAACGACAAAAGGTGAGATTTACGAAGATAATATGAGCCGTAGTTTTCTATTAGCGGTCGACGAAAGTAGCGAACAATCCCGCCGAATTATCGCCTACCAAAACAGGCGATATGCTGGCGAAGTCAGCCATCAATCCGAAGAAAAAACGAAACATTTTTTACAAAATATCATCCGAAATTTAGTGCCGTATCATGTGATTAATCCGTTTGCTACTCGATTAGAATTACCCGAAGAAGTGCATAAAATCAGACGTTTAAACGAAATGTTTCAAAGTATCGTTCGTCAAATCACTTTGATTAATCAACAAAATAGGCAATTGACAGACGATGGAAAGTTAATCACACAGGTCGAGGATCTAAAGCAAGCAACGGAGGTTCTCTTTGAAAGTATTGTCCTAAAAGTGGATGAATTAGACGGGAGTTTACGTCAGTTTTTTGAGAAATTAAAAGCGTATTTAAGCAAAAAAGCACACAAAGAAAATGCAAATGGTTCTGAAATCGACTTTACACAACGAGAAATCCGCCAAGCTTTTAATATGAGTAAAGCCCAATGTTCACGCTACATGAATAGCTTAATTGAACTTGAATACCTAACGAGTAAATATGCAGGAAACTTACGTAAAATTGCTTATCGTGTGGATTATTGGGATGATTACCAGAAGTTAAGACAAACCATTAAAGAAAAGATTCTACGACAAATAGAACAGTTATGATACCCACTGAAACAATAGGGAACAATCTTGGAACAATTAATTTAGGTTTAAATAACTTATAGCTAACTACTTAAAACTTATAACTTGCTTATTGTTCCATGTTCCAAAAGTAGACAACCTCAAAACCGTCATAGTTATGCAAGATATACTTGATGAATTTAGAACAGAATTACAACAATTAGGCTATTGTAAAACAGTGGTCAATCATTATCCAAAGTACGTTAAAGCCCTGTTTGAGCATTCACACGAACTTATTTACACAATTGAAAGTCATCATATTGAAGCTTTTTATTTTCATTTGAAAACCGTGATTAGTAGCCGAAGAAAAAAGCCATTGAGTAACAGTTATATTCATACACAACTCTTTGCGATTCGCTTATTCTTTGCCTATTTATTGCGTACAAAACAGCTGGTTAAAACGCCTTATACCTTAAAA
>NZ_DJTP01000048.1:0-17857 GCF_002440405.1 Empedobacter sp. UBA6305
AATCAAAATGCACAACGGGTATTATTTATTAGAAAATCATGAAAATTTGAAAGATTTAAAATACTTATACAAATCTTTCTTTAAATATAAAACTCCTTTAAAATATGGAAAATTAACCCATAACTCAATAAATTGGTATAAGACTCTTATTGATAGTTATGATTCTGACAATTATGATTTAAAATATAATGAAATAGTTAATAAATTAAACAAATTTTATATAACTGCTTCTGGTAATCCAAGAAAATATATTGATAATACTATTGATTTATTTAAAGAATTATTAGACAAAGAAATTATAAATTTAGACAAGAAGACTATTTCTTAATATATTATATAAAATTCACTAAAAAAAAGCTCCTTATCAGGAGCTTTAGTTTTTATGCAACGTTATTTATATATTCTTTTTCGAGGATACCATCTACTATTTTTTCAACCTTATCGATGTTTGCTTTTAGTAATTCGTTATCTTCTATTTGTTCTATTTCGTGGAACTGCACATGTTTGTTAAACTCTTGCAGTTTGGCGTAATAACGTTTCAATTCTGCTTTGTTGAACAAGTTTCCATTCTTTACATAAATCACATGTATTTTTGATTTGATGTATTGCGAAACTTGCAATATATCGCCTCTATTGCGTGATATATCTATCGAATAGAAAATAGATTTCAGGTATTCGCTTTTAGCTGTTGGCTCTTTTACCAACCAATCTGTTGTTTTAAGACTTGCTGCTATCGGAATAATATTCAGCACCTTATTCGGGAACAAACATGCCATTTCCCACGCTAATCCTCCGCCTAAGTCTGCACCAATAATGGCAAAAATCTCGTCTACTTCCAATTCAAATAACGTCAACCAAAACAACACCGCTACATCGCGTGCTGTAATGTGATCGCGTGGTATATAGTCGTACTTTATGGTTTGGGAAACGCCATTTCCAGGAATATCTATACAGATTACCGTATACTCATTAAGATCAATTGCTTTGTTTTTTCCCATGACCCCATCCCAATGATAGGTACAATCTGAATCTCCGTGTAAGGAATGGTTAATCAAAATGACTGGAGCTGTTCCTAATGGAAGTCCAAAAAGTTGAAATGTTACCGAAACATTGTTTAAGATTGTGTTGTCCTCTAAGGGCCAAACTGGGACCGTTAATTGTTGTAAACTTTGCATTGTTTTTAATTTTATATTGGTAATTGTTGTTTTTGTTCAAAAAAAATCCCCATCGAAACTCGACGGGGAAACCTAAAATATATTAAAAAATAAAATCTCTTTTTAGTATACATGACTTTCCCACGTCTGGATATTCCAAACCTGTTTGCGAATCGACATATATAAGCACGTAAACTTCATTTTTTAATTACTTTGTTACTCAAATATATAAAATAATTTTCGGCAAACAATTAAATTTATCTTAATTATTTGTAAAATTTTCTAAATCTTGATTTTTAATAGCGAAGTCGTCCCCCTCAACTCGTTTCATGGTCGCATCTAATTCAGAACATAAAATTTATAACCACATAGAGACATAGGTTTAACAATGTTGATGAATAGAGATAAATTGGAAAATGAATAAATGAACTAGTATTACGATGTATCTATATGGTAGAATATAAAAAAACAAATCAAGCAATTATTCAAAACTTTATTATCGAAACAATATCCAATTTAGAATAAAATTCTAAGTGATCATTTTAAAATAAAATTATTAGAATAGATTACTACATATTCAATTTTTTATGTAGTTTTACACCGTATTTCGAATCGTAGAAAACGATACCAACCGAGAGGAGTCTCCACGGTGGTAAAACAATACGGGAGTTCATCCAAAAACAACGAAAAATCCCCTATTATCGAAATACAATAATTGTTTTATTTTAACTATTTATTGTATGTCACAAAACATTTCTGAGCTTAATTTAGCTCCTATATCAGATGAAAAATTGGTCGATTTTATCAATCAACAATTGCCTATTACAGTTCCTGCGCTAAAAGATCATATTATCGAAGAATTCAAGAAAAGAAGTTTGGATTATCGCCATCTATACAATGTAAAAACAGATGAATTGAACATTAAACTTCCGCTTAGTTTAATCGACGGTTGCTTGTTCGAACGTAATATTCCCAAACCGCCTTTGGTAGGTAATTTCTACGCTGTTGTACATAGATTGAGAAACTTTTTGCAACATAGCAAAGAATTGAACGGAAAACGCCTTAAAACGTTTCATTATATCTTCGATCAACTTTATTTACCTTATGAATTGATTGATATTATTTCGGAAGAAGATGTCAAAAATCTAACTGAAGATGATGTATTTATTACTTTCAAAAACTCGAAACAACATTTCCCGAACGATAAGATTATCAATAAAATTCCGAAAAATAATTTATTGATTACCGTCGACAAAGGGAATTATTACCGCGGTTTGGATAAAGTAATTTTGTCGCATCAAAATACAATTATCAGAGAAGAAAACTTGAATAACGTAACTGCATAACTGAAATTGCTTTCGACAAATCTCTATATTTGTTGAAAGCAATTTTATATGACGCCAGAAAAAAGAGAATTAGTAGAAGCAAGTTTTAACCGTTCGGAAACCTTAAAATTTTATAACGCATCACTTATCGAATGCAAAACGGACTATGTTTCGATTAAGATTCCGAAACAAGAAATGATGACACGTAAACACGGAATGTTTAATGGTGCTATGATTGCTTCTTTGGTTGATGTTTCATCTGGTTATGCTGCTGTTTCTCACTATGACGACGATTGCTATGTGGTAACAGTTGAGTTAAAGGTTAACTATTTACGACCTGCTTTGGGTGATTATTTACTCTCAAAAGCCTATGTGATAAAAGGCGGAAAAAAAATTAGTACCATACGCACAGAGATTTTTGTGGTTGACGAAACAACGAACAAAGAAACGCATGCTGCTACTTCTTTGGTAACTATGATGAGGATAAAATGATGCAAGATTTTCTTACCATTGATTATTTAGAACACGGAAATGAAATACAACAAAATGTGTTTCATCTGTTGCGCAATCATCAAATTTTAGAAAAACTTGACACATACAAACCTATTGTCGTAGGTACAATTCCGATTGAAATCAATATTGAAAATAGTGACATTGATATTATTGGTGAAACGTCTAATTTTGAAAAGGCTAAAAATCATTTAACAAAGAATTTTTCTCATTATTTTGAATTTAAAATCGATCAATTAACAATCAATAACGAAATTTGTTTGACGTGTAATTTTAGAATTGATACGTTTGAAATTGAGATTTATTTAGAGAATAAGATTCCAACCGAACAAAATGCCTATCGACATATGCTCATTGAGGCGAAACTACTTGAAAAATTTGACGAATCATTCAAAAACAAAATCATCGAACTTAAAAAGAATGGTTACAAAACTGAACCTGCTTTTGCAAAACTTCTTGAGTTAAAAGGTAATCCGTATTTCGCCTTATTGGAATATGAAGTAGATTAAACAGTTTTCTTATAACGCGATTAATTAAATCAATTCAACTTGTTATTTTCTTCTTTTTTGTTGATTTACTTTTATAAAAAATCGCAGAATGAAAATAAGAGAATTACAATTGTTTACAAATGATTTAGAAAAAACAAAGTCGTTTTATACGACTATTTTAGCTTTTGGATTAATTGAAGATACAGAAAATCAGTTTAGCTTACAAGTTGGTTAGACAAGATTAACTTTTATAAAATCGGATGAAGAACATATTTATCATTTCAGTTTCTTAGTTTGTAAAAATCAATTCGAAAAGGCATTTGATTGGATACAAAATAAAACTAAAATCCTAAACACCAATGCTGATCAACATATCGCAAACTTCGAAAATTGGAATGCACAATCTTTTTATTTCTATGATGGAGCTAGAAATCTTGCTGAGATGATTACACATTATAATTTAGCTTATAAGAACGACGCAGAATTTGATCAACATTCTATTTTAGGAATTTCTGAAATTGGTTTACCTACAACTGATATTGAGGCTACCAATCAATTATTAGAAGAGAAAACAACATCTAAATTCTGGAAAGGAGATTTTGAAATTTTTGCTACTAATGGCTCAGATGAAGGGAAAATATTATTACCAAATTACTTTATTAAAACAACTTGGTTTCCTACAACTGATACAATAACTCCTACTCCATTTACAGCTATTTTGGAAAATGAAAATCATTATTCAGAAGTAATTTTAGATAATAATAAATTAAATATATCTAATCTTGCCATTTTATAAAAAATAAGAATTGAATAAAAAATGATATCTTAAGGGTAAAAAAAAAATGGGATTGTAACTTTGCATTCCAAATATCTAAAAATGGTAAATTTTATATTAATCGCAGTCTGTATAATCGCCGGAATGGTGTTTAAAGCAACAAAATCTATACATCCTGATGCACATAAAGGGATCAATACGTGGATCTTATATTTGGCTTTACCAGCAGTCTCGTTTAAGTATTTACCAAAAGTAGAATGGTCGCAAGAAATGCTATTTCCTATCTTTTCGACTGTCATTATAGCCGTTGGAAGTTTGTTTTACATGAAATTCTACAGCAAAGCAAAAGGCTATTCGGAGCGTTCGAGAAGAACATTGGAATTGGCAAGCGGCTATAGCAATACATCTTTTATTGGCTTTCCTTTGATCTCAGCATTTTATGGAGAAAAGTATTTGAGTATCGCGATTATTTGTGATCAAACCATGTTTTTGTGCTTATCAACCATCGGAATAGTTTCTGCATTAAAAGGAGGAAGCAATGGATCTGGAGCAATAGATTCTAAATTTATCTTGAAACGATTATTTACTTTCCCTCCATTTTTGGGTTGTATTAGTGCATTGATTTTATCTCAATTTATCGACTTATCTCCTGCCGAACCATTCTTCGACAAATTAGCTGCAACCGTAGGTCCATTGGCTTTATTTTCGGTTGGATTGCAATTAAAGTTTAATGGTTGGAGAAAATTATGGTCACAAATTTCGATGTCTATGATTTACAAATTAATGATTGCGCCTGCAGTTGTAATGCTTTTAGCCATCGTAATTGGAATAAAAGGTGATGTGGCTAAAATCTCTATTTTTGAAGCTGCAATGCCTACATTAGTGACATCGAGTATTATTGCGGAACAATTTAAACTCAACACCAAACTAACCAATTTGATTATTGGAATCAGTATTATTGTAGGCTTTTTTACAGCTGCTTTTTGGTATGAAATGATACAATTGTTTATTCAGTAGATTTAACTGTTACAGTTTTTATTAAAATTGTATCGAGAATTAAGATAAATTTTATCTTCTAAAACCTTATTCTCGATACAAAATTCTAAAAAGAATCTCACTAGAATTGACGGTTTTATTTCAATACTTCTTTCAAAAACAATAATGTATGTTGCCAAGCTCTATCTGCCATTACTTTATTGTAATCAGGTGATTCTGGATTGGTAAACGTGTGTTTTGAATTTGCGTAAGTTATCATTTGCCAATCAGTTTTTCCTTCGTTCATTTCAATTACTAAATTCGAAATATCTTCGGGTTTTACAGATTCATCTTCAGCAGGATGTTCAATTAAAACTTTTGTTTTAAGAGGAATATTTTTTCGAGCCGAATCTTTTGCTAATCCACCATGAATAGAAACAACGCCAACAACAGCTAATTGCGCACGAGCAGCTTCTAATGCGCCTGTTCCTCCAAAACAATAACCAATTACAGCAATTTTACTTGGATCTGCACCAGCTTTGATTAACTCTTTCAACGCCAAATCAATTCGTTTTTGATAAGCTGCATAATCAGACTTGTATTTTCCTGCTATTTTAGCCGCTTCCGCATTATCTTTCGGATTGTTTCCTTCTCCATAAATATCCGCAACAAACGCAATATAGCCTTCTTTTGCTAAATCTATTGCAGCTTGTTTTACTTCGTTATCAGCTCCTTTCCAAGCGGGTAAAATCAAAACTCCTGGACTTTTCTTTGTTGTGTTATCAGTTACTAAACCGTTCAATTTTTGCGTACCATCTTTATAAGCAACTTGTTTTAGGTTTTGCGCATGTATCGTATTCATCATCAATACAATTAAAAATAAACATTGAATTATATTTTTCATCTACTAAAAAATTTAAAACATTAAGATAAAAAGAACTAATTTTATATCGGATATTGAATTGAATTTTTAACACAATTAGTATGGAAGTTATTACATTAAAAACATTTGAAAGCCCTATTGAAGCACATATTTTACGTTCAAAATTAGAGAGTGAACAAATTGATGCTTTTGTTATTGATGAACATTCGGTTGGGATTAATCAGTTTTTGTCGAATGCTATTGGTGGTGTGAAAGTAAAAATTAAGAAAGAAGATACTGATCGCGCCATGAAAGTATTGGAAGAAATTGATGCGTCAAACTATACCAATGATTTGGACGAAATTCTTGTTTGCCCAAAATGTGGAAGCAATGAGTATTACAGCAATTATAAGTCGATGAAAGGTGGAAAAGGCTTACTTTCTTTATTATCTTCTATCATATTTTGGGTCTACCCTATTTACTACAAAAACGTGTTCAAATGCAAGAAGTGTGGTGAAGAATTTAATGGTTTACAATAAAAAAAGAACGACAATTTCTTGCCGTTCTTTATGAACAAAAATATATGATTTTTATTGATTAAATTGTCCAACGCAATAAGCTTGCTCCCCAAGAGAAACCTGCTCCAAAGGCTGTCAACATCAATAAATCTCCTTTCTTTAATTTTGATGTATTCTCCCAAATACACAACGGAATTGTCGCTGCAATTGTGTTTCCATAATTCTCAATATTAATTAAAGTTTTACCTTCTTCAATATTAATTTCATTACCAACAGCATCAATAATTCGTTTATTTGCTTGATGCGGAACCAACCAATTTACATCTTCTACAAAAAAATCGTTGCGTTTCAAAACATTGACACACGTATCACTCATTGATTGAATTGCATTTTTGAATACAATTTTCCCATCTTGTCTAATGTAACGTTTTTCATCAACCAACAACTGTGAACTCGCTGGATACAAAGAACCACCTCCTTCTATATTCAAGAACTCTTTTCCAGTTCCGTTACTCTGTAACAAAGCATCCAAAATTCCTTCTTCATTTGTAGGCTCTAACCAAACCACTCCAGCTCCGTCTCCAAATAAAATATTTGTCGAACGATCTTTGATGTCTACATACGCGCTGATTTTATCAGCACCAATGACCAAAACATTTTTGTAACGTCTACTTTCAATCAACGAAGCGCCCATGTCCAACGCGTACAAAAATCCAGAACAAGCTGCATTCATATCAAATGCCCAAACATTCTCTATTCCTAACTTTTCGCATACAATATTCGCTGTAGCAGGCATCAACATATCTGGTGTAGAAGTCGCAACAATCAACGCATCAACATCTTTGATGTCTTTTTTGTATGTATCAATTAAATTCTGAATTGCACTAACCGCCATATCAGAAGTCGCTAAACCTTCCTCTAAAATACGACGTTCTTTAATTCCCGTTCTTTTTACAATCCATTCATCAGAAGTGTCTGTAATCTTTTCTAAATCGGAATTAGTTCGTTTATTTTCTGGCACATAACCACCGATTGCTGAAATATGTGCAAATATTTTTTTTGTAAAATCTACCACCATAAAATTCTTTTCATTCAAATTTCATGTATCGATTATCTACTAAAAGACGCATCAATTAAAATTTGAACAACAAAGGTCTATCCAATTTAACAAATTAGTTAGCGAAATAAACGTAATAATATGTCAAAAAGACGTTTTTAGAAAATTTTCACATTTGCATTGATTTACATCAATTATTAGTTAGAAGCGATGAAAGTTGTTGGCGAAACACCTGCATAATTTTTGAAAAATTTACTAAAAACTGAGGTGTCTATAAAATTTAATTCTGTCACAACATCAGAAACACTATATTTTGGGTTCTTTAGCAAGACCTTTGCTTCTAAGACAATGGCTTCGGCAATGATTTGTTTAGGCGATTTATTAAAGACTTCAACGATAATTTTGGTTAAATGCTTACGACTAATAAACATTTCATCTGCATAAAACTGTACATTACGCTGACGACGAAAATGAGTTGAAACTAAATACAAAAACTGTTTAGCTAATTCCTCCTTTCTGACTTCTTTCGTAGTACTTTTCGCCATTACAGCTTGGTTGTAGTAATTTCCCATCTCGTACATCAAGACTGAAAAGTGATGTAAAACCAAATCTTTTGCAAAGATATTTTCGTTCTTGATGGTATATTTACTAATCTTGTTCAAATTGTAGCGCATATCACGTACAATCTTTTTATCTAAAGAAATGATTTTAGGATATTTAGATGACAAAAACTCTACTAAATTATTGGATTTCACGTGAAAACCAGCTTCAATAATCAAATCTGAATCAATAAAGATTGCTTGAACAGCAAAATCAGCCGAGTGCTCTATAATCTCGAATAACTGACCTGGAAGAACCACAATAATATCATCACGTTTGATTAATGTTGGTTCTAAATTTACCGTGATTTCACATGTTCCTGCAGTAATTAAAATCAACCCAAGCGACGTAAACTTATAAGGTTTTCGTTTTACAAAATAATAATTGTTTTCAGGACCTACGTCAAAGATTGCTAACCGACGATCAGTTGCTTCTTCTTTGTAAGTTCTTAAAATATTATCAATTGAATAAAGTTGAATATAATCACTCATTTTTAGCTTTTATTTTTTCGAATACAATGTTAAAAGATTTTTTTGACAAGTAAAAACATAAATGCGTCTTTTTAACAAAATCTTACGTCATTTTGGTATATCTAATATCCTCTTTCTAATGAAACTTCATTCAATAAAGTCTCGTTATTTTTCATTCTATTGTAGTTATCTGCAACTTGTTTTAAAGCTGTTGTTGCATTTGTAACACTCGCAATATGAGGTGTTACATAAACATTTTCATTCGTCCAAAAAGGGTGATTTTCAGGTAAAGGTTCTTCTACAAAAACATCTAAATAAGCCTCTTTTATTTGTTTTTCTTCGATTGCAATTAATAAATCCTTTTCGACTAAATGTGCTCCACGACCAACATTAACCAAAACTGTATGAGCTGAACATTCTTTAAAAAAGTCTTTATTCAAAATACCTTCTGTATCATCTGTCAAAGGCAAAATATTGACAATAAAATTAGTATTAGAAATTGCAGCATTCAAGCCTTCTTTTCCAACAAAAGATTCTACTCCATTTATATTTTTAGGCGAATTCGACCAACCTTTAACTTGAAAACCTAACGCAACAAATTGCTCTGCTACTAACTTTCCGATTTCACCTAATCCTAAAATAGTAATAGTTGTTTCCTTGATATTTTGATAAATAGTAGGCTTCCACTCTTTACGAACTTGATCTTTATAATACGTCAATAGATTTTTCATTGAAGTCATAACACAAGCCAAAACATGCTCAAACATTTCTTGCTTCAAAGCAGGATCAACAATACGTGTTACCTTTATTGAATCTGGAATTTTGGTATGCAACAAATGGTCAATTCCTGCTCCAACAGATTGTACAACTTTTAGATTTGGAAATTCAGCCACATAATTTTTGTGCGGTTTCCAAGTTGCAATAAATTCTACATCTTCTAGATTTGAGATATTTGGATAAACTTCAACTTTCGTATCTGGCAACAATTCTTGTAAATTTCTTTGCCATTCTTCTGTTGGTTTTTGATTGAATATTAAGGCTACACTCATAATTGTTTACTTTTAAAACAAATGTAAATAACTCTAAATTAATCACACATTAAATTTGACGATTTGTCAGATTTCTTACATTTGGATTAGAATTTGAAAGAGTTCAAACAAATATATTTTAACTAAAAAAATACACCATAAATGGCAAATCCGTTATTAGAAAAATTTGAAACACCTTTTGAAAGTGCTCCTTTTTCTAAAATCAAAATTGAAGATTACAAACCTGCTTTTATCCAAGCAATTGAAGAAGCGAAAGCTGAAATAGATGCAATTACTGCGAATCCTGAAGCGCCAACTTTTGCAAATACAATTGAAGCAATGGAGCTTTCTGGTGAAAAATTAGGACGAATTTCTTCAATTTTCTTCAACCTTAATTCTGCTGAAACAAATGATGAAATTCAAGAAATTGCACAAGAAGTTTCGCCTTTATTATCTGAATTTGGAAATGATGTTCGCTTAAATCAAAATTTATTTGAACGAATTAAAGTCGTTTATAATCAAAAGGATTCGTTGAATTTAACAGATGAACAAGCTTATTTATTAGAAAAAAAATACAAAGGTTTTTCGAGAAATGGGGCAAATTTGAACGAAGAAGATAAAAATAAACTGCGCGAAATTGATAAACAATTGGCAATGCTTTCATTACAATTTGGTCAAAATGTTTTGGCTGAAACTAATGCATACGAATTGATTATTACTGATGAAAATGATTTGAAAGGTTTACCTCAATATGCTATTGATCAAGCAAAAGCCGATGCAGAACAAAAAAATCACGAAGGTTGGTTGATTACCTTACAAGCACCAAGCTATATTCCGTTTATGCAATACGCAGAAAATCGTGAATTAAGAGAAAAATTGTTTAGAGCAAATGGAGTAAAAGCCTATCAAAATAATGAATTTAACAACGAAGAAAATGTCAAAAATATCGTAAAACTTCGTCACGAACGTGCTAAAATATTAGGTTATAAAACGCATGCTGATTATGTTTTGGAAGAACGTATGGCAAAAACACCAACAACTGTTTTAGATTTCTTGAATGATTTATTAACGAAAGCAAAACCATTTGCGGAAAAAGAAATTGAGGAATTAACTGCATTTGCAAAAGAAACTGATGGGATTGAAACATTGCAACGTTGGGATCATGCGTATTATGCTGAAAAATTAAAACAGAAAAAATTCAGTCTTTCTGACGAAGAATTAAAACCTTATTTTCAGTTAGAGAATGTGATTCAAGGAGCTTTTGATGTGGCGACAAAATTATATGGAATTACATTTAAAGAAATTCATAATATTGATAAATACAACGATGAAGTAACAACTTATGAAGTTCTAGATAAAAATGGAGCGTTCTTAAGTTTATTGTATGCAGACTTTTTCCCGCGTGCAGGAAAACGCCCTGGTGCTTGGATGACAAGTTACAGAGAAGCCTCTAATGTGAATGGAAATACCAAACGTCCGCACGTTTCGATTGTTTGTAATTTTACAAAACCAACGAAAGACACCCCGTCATTATTGACATTTCAGGAAGTGACAACATTGTTCCACGAATTTGGACATGCGCTACACGGAATGTTACCAAATACAACGTACGAAAGTCTTTCTGGAACAAATGTTTATTGGGATTTTGTTGAATTACCCTCTCAATTTTACGAAAACTTTTGTTACGAACCAGAAGCTTTAAAATTATTTGCAAAACATTATCAAACAGGAGAAATTATTCCGCAAGAATTAATTGAAAAAGTAAAAGCTTCTTCAAGTTTTATGGAAGGTTATCAAACTGTTCGTCAATTGAGTTTTGGATTATTGGATATGGCTTATCATGCGAATGATTTGGCTGAAATCAATGATTTACAACAATTTGAAAAAGAAACTTTCAAACAAACAGAGTTGTATCCAGAAATTGATAAAAATATGATGAGTACATCCTTCTCTCATATTTTTCAAGGTGGATATTCATCTGGTTATTATTCATATAAATGGGCAGAAGTTTTGGATGCAGATGCCTTTGCATTCTTCCAAGAAACTGGAATTTTCAATCCAGAAACAGCTCAAAAATTCTATAAACTTTTATCATCTGGAGGAACAGTAGAACCGATGAAATTGTACGAAGAATTTAGAGGTCATAAACCAACAGCAGATGCTTTATTAAAGCGTGCTGGATTAGTATAAATTGAAAATCCGACTACAAAAAGTAGTCGGATTTTTTTATAATATCATTGTTTAATTAATGTAAACTTTCCTCGTGTTGCGACAAATCTAATCCTTCGAACTCTGCTCTATCACTCACACGTAAGTGAATCATTTTATCCGTAATATAAAATAAAGCAATCGCACCGAAAAAAGTAAATAACGAGACAAACAACAAAGCAATCATATGATGTGCAAACACATCCACCCCGCCATGTAACAAACTCGCATTTTCACCATGTGCAAAAATAGCTGTCAAAATCATTCCCATTATTCCTCCGACACCATGACATGCAAAAACATCTAAAGTATCGTCAACTCGTTTTAATACTTTCCAATGAACCATTACATTTGAGACAATAGCAGTAATAAAGCCAAAAAATATACTTTCAGGAATTGTAACAAATCCACAAGCTGGAGTGATTGCTACTAATCCAACTACAGCCCCTATACATGCTCCCATAGCAGAAACGCTACGACCATTAATTCTATCAAAAAGTATCCATGTCATCATTCCAGAAGCAGAAGCAATTGTTGTTGTTCCGAAAGCTAAAGCTGCTGTGGCATTTGCTCCCAAAGCTGAACCAGCATTGAAACCAAACCATCCGAACCATAACATTCCTGTTCCAAGCATAACAAATGGAATATTTGCAGGTTTGTGTTCTCTGTTCTTACGTTTACCTATCACCAAAGCTCCTGCTAATGCTGCAAATCCTGCACTCATATGAACAACAGTTCCTCCAGCAAAATCTTTTACGCCAAAATATTTATTCAATAAACCTTCTGGATGCCAAACCATATGACAAAGCGGTGTGTAAATGATTAAACTAAACAAAATCATAAATAACAAATATGAAATAAAACGCACTCTTTCAGCAAAAGAACCTGTTACAAGCGCTGGTGTAATGACTGCAAATTTCATTTGAAACAATGCAAATAAGACAAATGGAATTGTAGATGCCATGTCTTTGTGTGGAAATGCCCCGACATGATTAAAAAATGGATAACTTAATGGATTACCAATAATTCCGTAATGTTCTCCATTTATTGTAAAACCGATTGATTCACCAAAAGACAGTGAAAACCCAACTACAACCCACAAAATCGAAATCACACCTAAGGCAATAAAACTTTGCAACATGGTAGAAATAACATTTCGTTTCCCCACCATTCCTCCATAAAAAAATGATAAACCTGGCGTCATCAATAACACCAATCCTGCAGCTGCTAAAATCCAGGCGACATCTGAATTTACAATATTTTCTTCGCTAAGGAATTCTCCTGTATTTGGAATATCTACAACTGGTTTCCAAAATAATCCAGCTAATGCAACTAGTGTTATAATTGCAAAAGCTACTTTCCATTTTAATCCAACTTTCATAAGTTTTTAATTTTAACCCTATCAAAATTAGATTATTTTTAAATAAAATCATTTATTTTTAATTACACCCTATAAAAATTAGGGGTTAAAATATTAATTTTACACTTTAAACATAGTTGCCCTATACAAATTCATAAAAAAAGATTCCAAAAAAGGAATCTTTTTATCAATTTGATTATTTAGTTTTTCTAAATTCTATCTAAAATATTCAATTATGTTAAATTCTGAATAATTTTCTGAAAAGCTTTTCTTGGGCTTCCATCAAAATAAACTTCGCCACAATAATGATAACCTAACTTTTCAAAAACACGCAACATTCCAATATTATCAAAGTTGGTATCAACTTTTATATTCTGTATTTTCTTTATAATTGCTATTTTTTCAATTTCATCCATCGTCCAAGTTCCTAAACCTTTTATCTTAACATCTTGTGCAACAGCCAATCGATGTATGACAATATATGGATCATCATTCATCCATTTTCCTTCAATTGCTGTATAAGCAGGTTCTATCTCATCAATAATTGCAACATATCCTATGATTAGATTATCAACATTCTCAATTATATAACCAAAACCATTTGAGATATCATTTTTTACAACATCTAGATTTGGATAACCATTTTGCCATTGATTACTTCCCTCCTCTTTTCTTTTCTCAATTGCTTGTTGCAAAATTTCCCAAATTCTATCTGCATCATTCAAAATAGCTTGACGTAAATTTAATCCAGTCTCCATATCTTATTTTTATTTTCAATATAAGTTATTTTTAAGCAAATCATAAGTTTTGATATTTAATTTTTTGATAAATTAATAGAACTAAACAATGTCATACAAACATGAGGTTTCCAAAATCTATAAAATATGTAAAAATACCTTGGCAACAAGTTTTAGCAATACTTATTTTATTACTCGCATTTGTATTTTTCAGAAGCGAACGCAAAGAAATGATGCAAATTATTCCGAGTATTCAAAGCGCAAAACCTATTTGGCTATTGATCGGTTTCGGAATAACGATTCTCTATATTTCGCTGCAAGCTGCAATGTATATCACAAGTTTCAAAGCAGTTGGTTTACCTCTTAAATTTTGGGACGCTGTCAATTTATTTCTCAAACGAAATTTTATCAGTGTTTTTCTACCAGCGGGCGGAATTAGTTCTTTGGCTTATTTACCCAAACAAATCAAAAAGCAACAATTTGAAACAAATAAAATCATTCAGGCAAGTTCTATTTATGGTTTTATTGGATTATTAACGGTTTTCATCATTGGCGTTCCTATCATTATTTATAGTATTTACGTCAACAAATATTTTAATGATTCGTGGATATCATTAGTCATTTTGGGCATAATTTTAATTCTAGTTTATTTCATTTATAACTCATTCAAAACCAAAAATAAATTCTATCAAATTATAGAAAATAAATTTCCAAAGATTACGGAAGAAATCAATCCAATTTTTGAAGCTTCTTTAGACAGGAAAAATATTAATCTCACAATTCTAATTTCAACAATCATCGAAATTACTGGGATTTTACACGTCTACATCGCAATGTTAGCGTTAGGTATTCAACCCACTTTTGATGCAGCAGCTTTGGCTTATACGATTTCTGTTTTATTGATGATTATTTCGCCTTTTTTGAGAGGTTTGGGTGCTGTAGAATTTACGATGGTGTATATTTTAACACAATTCGGCTATTCTCATAACCAAGGTTTAGCTACAACTTTATTGTACCGCGTTTTCGAATTTTGGCTGCCTTTAGGTTTTGGATGTTTGAGTTTTATGTGGCGTGGAAGAAAACTATTTGCACGAATTTTTCCTGCTGTTATGATTTTTACATTAGGAATGATTAATATAATTTCAGTCATCACTCCTCCTCTTGCAGAACGTTTGCATTTCGAAAAATTGTATTTACCAATCGAATTCATGCATCTTTCAAAATTGATGATTCTATTTGTCGGAATTGCTTTATTGATTACTTCATCTTATCTCATCAAAGGATTAAAATCTGCATGGATTTTTGCTTTAATATTTGCCATACTTTCATTTTTTGGAAATATATTCAAAGCATTGGATTACGAAGAAGCTGGATTCGCATTTTTCACAATCGTGCTATTAATTTACAGCAGGAATCAATATCCATTGAAAACAAATTTGAAACGATTAAGACAAGGATTCTCTATTTTTTTAATGGCATTTTTTGCAATTTTTATTTTCAATGTTTTAAGTTTTTATTTCATTGATAAACGTCATTTTGGTGTAGATTTCTCTTGGAATCAAGCTTTTTATTATACATTTCAAAACTTCTTATTATTCAGCGAAAACAATTTAGTTCCGAGAACAACCTTTGCCGAAGATTTTAAAGACATCAATATCTTTTTTGGATTTAGTTCTTGGATATTATTGATTTTAGCATTTTTTAGAGCTAAAAATTATAACACAAAAGGTATTCAGGATTATGAAGAAGCAGAAGAAATCGTCGAAAAATATGGTAATTCAGCATTAGATTATTTTAAATTAATGGATGATAAAACTCTTTATTTTTCTTCAAATATTGATGGTTTTGTCGCGTATAAAATCGGTTTAAATTTTGCTATTGTTTTGGATAATGTTGTATGTGATGCAAAGCATAAATCAGATTTAATTTCAGAATTCGAGAACTATTGCAAAACAAAAGGTTTGAAAACTGCTTATTATCGAGTTTCGGAAAACGATTTAATTGATTTCAGAAATTTAAAAAAACAATATTTATTAATTGGTCAAGAAGGAATTATTGAAGTTGATTCCTTTAATCTTCAAGGTAAAGAACGTAAATCGATGCGAAATGCATTGAATACTTTAGAGAAAAAAGGTTTTAAAACAGAAGTTATTTTGCCTCCTTTGACAGAAGAATTTTTAAATGAAATTGAATCTGTCTCAAATGAATGGTTAAAAGAATTTGATAAAAAAGAAATTGTATTTGCAGAAGGTAAATTTGACAGAGGAATATTAAAAAATCAAACGATTATTACGCTGAGAAATGAAGAAAATAAAGTGGTTACATTTCTGAATGTTATTCCAGATTATGCAAAAGATGAGATGACTTACGATTTATTTCGAAGAACTGTCAATTCGCCAAATGGTAGTATGGATGCGGTGATAATTGCATTAATTAATCGCGCCAAAGCAAATCAAAAGAAATATATCAACATTGGTTTAACTCCTCTGGCTGGTTTAGATAAACCAAATAATATTGCCGAGCAACTCATGAAATTTGCTTATCAACGAATTGGGACGTTTAAACAATATCAAACAATGCGCGATTTCAAAGAAAAATACGCCAATTATTGGATCAACAAATACATCATTTATGATAATGAAGTGGAACTTATTCAACTTCCACAAGCGTTAAATAGAGTTATGAAACCTCAAGATGAAAACTAAAAATCTCATATTATTTGGATTGATTATCACTACAATTGGTTTGTATATCGTACGTACAAAAGGAGATGATGTGGATATCAAAGATCCTTTACCGCTTAAAATATGGGAGAATAAAAATGACACTAAACCTATCTTGTTTTATTTAAGTGGAGATGCTGGATTAGGACCTTTTTCAAAATCAATTTGTAAAAATCTTTATCAGAAAGGCTATGATATTTATGCTTTAAATTCTAAAGTTTATTTTTGGAATGAAAGAGATCCTAAAAAAACGGCTGAAATATTAAGTCAATTTTTAGAAGAAAAGTTCAAAAATCACAAAAATCAAAAAGTTGTATTTATCGGTTATTCTTTTGGTGCTGATGCGATTCCATTTATTATCAATGAGCTTCCGACAAAAACCAAAGATCGAATTCATCAACTTATTCTTTTAGATCCGTATGAAACTGCTGATCTTGAGATTCATTACAAAAATTTAATTTTTGAAAACGTAAGCGGAAAATGGAATACAATTCCAGAAATTAATCAATTACCTAACTTACATTTATCTATTATTTTAAGTGATTATGGAAAAAATTATCCCTACAATAAAATTACTTTAACCAATAAAAACATAATTTATTTGGGTGGTAATCATCACTTTAACCGAAATTATCAAAAAGTAACTGAGACTATTACTAAGCAATTAAAGTCAAATTAGAAAATATTCATTTAACATAATTACATCTTGTGATATTCCGAACTTTTTTGTTTTAAAATCATCAAGCTCTCTTTTAATTTGTTAATCGTAGAATAAGAATGAAACTTATTCTTATTTAGTTGAATGGTGTAAAAATTATCATAATACTTTCTAGCTAACTAAAAGTTTAAAACATAAAAAAACCTCAAGAACTAAATCTTGAAGTTTAAATAAAAACTGGCGATGACCTACTCTCCCGCAATAGCAGTACCATCGGCACTGAAAGGCTTAACTTCTCTGTTCGGAATGGGAAGAGGTGAGCCCTTTCGTAATAATCACCCTAATATTTTTTGTATTTTTAATCAGGTTTACATCCTGATGATTCGATAAAAAAGCCTCAAGTTGTTCA